>NZ_NPDD01000078.1 GCF_002272245.1 Bacillus sp. 7884-1
ATCGGAATGTATGTGGTGGTTTATGGTTTACGAAACGTGGGTTTAACCAATGTCTTAGCCGACCTGATTCAAGTAACAGCAGATCAAGGATTATTTGCAGCAACAATCGGAATGGGTTTTATTGCAGCTATTCTATCTTCCATTATGAACAATATGCCAACTGTGATGATAGATGCTTTAGCAATTGCAGATACCAATACAAGTGGTGTAATTAGAGAAGCACTTATATACGCAAATGTGATTGGCTCTGATTTAGGTCCCAAAATTACTCCTATCGGTTCTCTAGCAACTTTATTATGGTTACATGTTTTATCGCAAAAAGGAGTTAAGATTTCTTGGGGAACCTATTTTAAAACGGGTATGGTTTTAACCATACCAACATTGTTTATTACATTGGTTGGTCTCTATATATGGTTGTTAATCATTTAAATTTTAATCACAAAAGGAGATTTCATCATGACAAAGAAAAAGCTTTATTTCTTATGTACAGGTAACTCTTGTCGAAGCCAAATGGCAGAAGGATGGGCAAAAAAACATTTAGGTGATGAGTGGGATGTACGAAGTGCAGGAATTGAAGCACACGGATTGAACCCAAATGCTGTAAAGGCAATGAAAGATGCTGGAATTGATATTTCAACTAATACTTCTGATATTATCAATCCTGAGTATTTGAACAATGCTGATTTAGTTGTAACACTTTGTGGTGACGCAGCAGATAAGTGTCCAATCACACCACCAAAAGTTAAACGAGTTCACTGGGGGTTTGATGATCCAGCTAAAGCTCAAGGAACAGACGAAGAAAAATGGGCATTCTTTCAACGTGTTCGTGATGAAATCGGAAATCGTATTAAACGTTTTGCTGAAACTGGTGAGTAAGAAAGAAATTAAGAGCCAAGAGATAAGACTCTTGGCTCTACTTAAAAATTAGGATTCTTTGCAAGAGAAGAAATGGATGTTACATGTCTACTTTTTATTATTCCTTGTCTTTCATGTTATTTATTTAAAAGGATAGCACCGATAGCAATTAGTAAAATGCCAATAATGGAATATACTGAAATGTTCTGACGTAAAACTAATATTGATAAAACTGTTATCAGAATCGCATTTACCCCAGTTTGAATACCGCCAAGCATTACCGTATTTCCAAATGTTTTACTCCCTTGAATGAACCCCCAAGCTAGTGCTATGTTTCCCAAAAAAGAAAGCGGAAGAAAATATATATTAAATCGGATGCTGTCTTTTAAAGTGGGTTGAAAAAAATAAGCAGATAGAATTGGTAATAAGGAAAAAACAGCTGCACCAATTACAATTGCGCCTATTACAAGAAATTTCAAAAGAACACCTCATTTAATGGAAATACTTTATCCTAAATAGTATTGCTTTTTCTTTCTATTCAATTCTCCTTTAACAAAAATATCTTTACCTTTTCTTTTATTATTTAAATCTGTTAGTTTAAGAGCTGAACCATAATTTTCTATTGGTATATTTTTCTTGGGGAATAATGGTAAAGTTCATGCTAAGATTTCCTAAAAGAGAGGTGTTTTTATTGGGCATACAAAGGTGTGAAACTTGTAAGAGTCAATTTACATGGAAAGAAATACAAAAGACTATCCGTTGGAATTATAAACCACTCGTATGTAAGAAATGTAGAGCGGAGCATCAAATTACAATAAAGAGCAAGTTATTATTTTCTTTTTCAATAGCAGTATTGTTATTCATTTTTAGTCTAGCAAATCTTCCATTCAATTTAAGAATTGCGGTAATTATTATTGTCTTCTTATCCGTTTTAGTTAGCTTCCCTTATTTTGCAAAATATAAAAAGAATGGAAATTCAATTAAAAAAGAAAAAAAGGTTAATTGATAACCTTTTTTCCTTTTTTCTCTACGCCCAGCAAGTATTATCTTTACATAACATTCTTTTTATCACTTTGAGAAATTGTAGGTTTAGTTAATAGGGACCCAACGTAATAGAAGATAGCTGAGGAACCTATACCAAATATCACCACTGAAAGTTGCGGTGCAAAGAAGTTAACCAATAAAGCTACTAAAGCGGCCATACCCCATGCAACGAATGGAAGTGGTTTCCAACTCTCGGAACCAAGAGACTGATTTTTTCTTAGAATAAGTTGATCTATTATAATGATTGTAGCGATTGGCGGTACAATTAAACCTAGAAGTTCCAGCCAGCTCTGGAAAGCGTTCCAGATACCTGATAATGCTGCGATGATTCCAACAATCCCTAGTACGATTGTTAAAAATCTCATGCTTTTTCCTGTCATATGTGAGAAACCGACGGCACCATTATACAAGCAGTGTGTACATCCAACACCCAGATTAATAAAAACAAAAATGAGAGCCAAGAAGGAGAGAAGAGGACCTTGTCCCGATAAAATTGGCATAAAGTCGCCACCACTCGTGGCAGGGCTTTGGATTACACCTGTCGCAACGATAATTGCACCCACTAATTCGGCGATGAACTTTCCAAATGGGAAGGCTGTAATTGCAGCTAACAATCCTTCACGCCCATTTTTCGACCAACGCGTAAAGTCGGCGGTCATCGTACCAGAATCAGCAAACGTTGCAAATACCATTGTGACTGCTGCTCCAAAGGATAGAATACCTGCACTGGTTGTTGGTTCATAATTAAAAATATCTGTATTTCCAGTTTTAAACGAGATAATAATTGAAACAATACCGAGAATGAGATAAAAAGGTGCCGCAATCCATCCTAAAATCGTTAATGCTTTTATTCCAATAAAAGTTGCAGCAACATAAAGAACCCCGCCAATTAAGGTCATTAATAGCATTGGGGCACCGAATGAGCGAGCCATTGTGTCACCAGTAAGACCTACCATAAGAGCAAACCATCCTACTACGACTGTGGAAAGTAATCCCGATACGACCATGTATCCATATCGTCCAAAAGTCCGTTGTGCAGTCATTGCAAAGTTTTCTCCGGTTTTTCCTGCCAAATAGCTTAATGCTCCCACAATAAGGCATAGCAATAAGTTTCCTGCTAGTATTGCAGTTACCCCTACTTTGAATCCAAGCATTGCTGTGATGACTCCACCGATTACAGCGCTTGTCAAAACCATCGGGAAACCAAACCAAACAGCTGCTACAGAAGCTAGCGGTTTTCTGTATTCTGTTGGTACAGGAATGGTTTCAAATTCCGGATCTAATACCTTCTGATCGATATTTTTAGTAGACATATATAACCTCCAAGTAAATAGATGTTGGTTAAGCACAAAATATCATTATTTTTATAAAGTACTGTATTTCACCTTCCTTTTATTTTTTAAAGCACTCTCAATAGGATCCTATATGATTATTTTAGAGTGGAAAATTATAGAAGTCTTTGGATATACCAACCGGAAATTATCGAAAAATTTAGTCATTTCATACAAATATTTGTGAATAAATTTTGAATAAGCCAGCTAACGATAGTATTTCATTTCTTTGACATAATTTAATCACAATCCATTGTATGATTTGCACAATTGAATGCATAGCTTTTTGGATTTGTTACACGATGACGGTGTTATGCAATATATCTAAAATAAACATGTAAGCATTTTAGTTAATTATAAAAGAAGGTTCGGTCTGCTCAACGGTATTTGACTGCACGATTCTAGATTTATGGGGTGTCATTCGTGATAAATTCAATCTCTGGTGATACAGATTTTATAAAGGTAATTAATAACTCAACATTCACTGGTTTTGTGCATAGTACATTTAATCGGACATTTAATATTAAATGTTTTGAAAATGGTGATTTATATACCATTGCATGCAACAGACTCGATAATGGGCCTAATACATTAATTGTTGATATTGATAATATGAAGCCAATGAAAATTGAAGCAAATGATCGGGTAAGGGTTGAAGAAAATCTTTTGTATATTGGAGATCAGCTTACTATATCGATAGATAAAGCATGTAAATGGGAAAGTGTTTTGCCAACATACCCATGTAATGTAGAAATCCTCAAACGAAATTTAATGAAAATGAAGGATTTTATCAACATCCACGGTGTGGGCGGAGGAATGAAAAAAAACGTAATAACCCTAAATCTTTTTGAAACAGAAGTCTCGAATATGCTTGAGAATAGAACTCTTTTACTTTTAAACGAATTATTAAATGACCGAATTTCATCTGCCTTGCCACATGCGGTTTCACTCTTAGGTCTTGGGCCGGGGTTAACTCCTTCAGGGGATGACTTTTTAACGGGGTTATTTACCATTTTTAATATGAAAAACAGTCCTTTTTATCCTTACCGATCATTTTGTGAAGATGTTTTAAAGAAAGCAAAAACCTTAACGAATGACATTAGTTACATGACTTTGAAAAAAGCAGCAATTGGTAAAGTGAGAGAGTCTATTATTTCATTACTTAATGCCTTATTAATTGAAAATGATGAAGACTTAAATCTCTCTTTAAATAAATTATTAAACATAGGTTCTTCATCCGGAACAGATATAGCTTTAGGCATTGTTTTCGGAATGGAAGCCAATATTAGAGCAGGAGGATAAGTATGTTAGTACAAGCTTTGATTAAGCCAAACACATATTTCGATTCAGTATCTTTAATGTCGCTTTCCACTAAAGCGAATCAAATTGAAGAAGTTGAACAAGCAATTATTGCAATGGGTACCGAAATGAATAAAGAGGTAATAAAAAATGTCGGCTTAATGACACCTGATGTTGAGACAGCGGGAGCAAGTGATTTAATGATTGTTGTAAAAGCAGCAACTGACGAGTTATGCGAAACCGCTTTCGAAAAAATTAATGATTTATTTACAAAAAAGAATTCAGGTAAAAAAGGTAAGAATGACATCAAATATTCTACTATTTCTTCTGCCGCAGATAGTAATCCGGAAGCAAATCTTGCCATTATTGCTGTGAATGGTGCTTACGCTGCTAGAGAAGCGAAAAGGGCTCTCGAAAATGATTTACATGTCATGATGTTTAGCGACAATGTAAGCATTGAAGCTGAAATTGAATTAAAGAGATTAGCTCATGAAAAAGGTTTATTTATGATGGGACCGGACTGTGGAACAGCGATTATCGGAAATACAGCCCTTTGCTTCGCAAATGCGGTAAGAAAAGGGAATATCGGTATTGTAGGTGCATCAGGAACCGGCAGCCAAGAAGTAAGCGTCCGAATTCACGAATTTGGCTTCGGTATCTCGCAATTGATTGGAACTGGTGGTAGAGATTTAAAAGAAGAAGTTGGCGGAATCATGATGCTTGATGGTATTCAGGCTCTTGAAGACGATGAAGAGACAAAAGTCATTGTCGTTATTTCTAAGCCACCTGCACCAAGTGTGGAAGAAAAAGTATTAGCGAAAATTAAAACATGTAAAAAACCAGTTATTGTTTGGTTTGTTGGCGGGAACGAAGAAAAAATTACTGAAGCTGGAGCACATTTTGCGAAAATGTCCAAAGAAGCTGCACTTAAAGCAGTACTATTGGCAGGGGCAGACGAAAGCAAGTTAAATAAACGCGCATTAAACATACCACTTATCGAAGAAGTTCGGACAAAGTTAACTCCTGAACAGAAATATGTTCGTGGACTTTTCAGCGGCGGAACACTGGCAGATGAAGCTATGCATGCAGCAATGGAAAAATTTGATAATGTCTATAGCAATATTCAAAGAAATCCAGAGTATCGTTTAAAAGACCGATATACAAGCCAAGAGCACACATTCATCGACTTTGGTGATGATGAATACACACAAGGAAAGCCACACCCAATGATTGATCCATCTACACGTCTTGAAAGATTTATTCAGGAGGCAAAAGATCCGTCTGTTGGTGCTATCGTAATGGACTTTGTAATAGGTTATGGAGCACATGAAGATCCAGTTGGAGCTTTCCTTCCAGCAATCATTGAAGCGAAACAACAAGCGGAACAAGAAGGAAGACATTTAGAGATAATTGGATATGTTCTTGGAACAGAATTAGATCCGCAAAATTATGAAGAGCAAATTAATAAATTATTGGCGGCAGATGTAACACATGCGAGCAGCATGCAAAATGCTGGCTTATTGGCAAGAGAATTTGTTGTGAAGGGAGAATAGGCATGAGTAGAATTAGCGATTTATTTAAAAGTAGACCACATGTTATTAACGTAGGAATTGAGTCATTTAAAGATGATTTATTACAACAAGGATCTGAAGTCATTCATTTAGAATGGACACCGCCTGGCAGAGGAAACCCAGCATTAATTGCTGCACTTGACAAGTTTGAAAATCCTGCAATCTTGGAAAAAATTGAAGAAGCTAACAAATTAGCAGTGGAAAGAATTATTAATTCTCAACCAGTGTTAATTGGATATGATCAAGCTATTAATTGCGTACCAGGTATGACAAAAACGACGATTCTTCATGCAGGACCTCCAATTACTTGGGATAAAATGAATGGTCCTATGAAAGGTGCCGTTACTGGCGCAATCGTATTTGAAGGTTTAGCTAAAGATGTTGAAGAAGCAGCTAAATTAGCGGCATCTGGAGAAATTACCTTTTCACCATGTCATGAACACAACTGTGTAGGTTCAATGGCGGGGGTTACATCTGCGTCAATGTTCATGCATATTGTTGAAAACAAAACATATGGCAATATTGCTTATACAAATTTAAGTGAACAATTATCAAAAATTCTCCGAATGGGAGCAAATGATCAAAGTGTTATTGATCGTTTAATTTGGATGCGCGATGTTTTTGGTCCTATTTTACGTGATGCAATGAAACTAAGTCCTAATGGAATTGACTTGCGTTTAATGCTTGCGCAAGCACTTCATATGGGAGACGAGTGTCATAACCGAAATGTTGCGGGTACAACATTATTAATTCAAGCATTAACTCCATATATTTTACAAACTGATTATACAATCGAACAGAAGAAAGAAGTATTTGATTTCGTTGCGAGCAGTGATTATTTCTCTGGTCCTACTTGGATGGCAATGGCGAAATGTGCCCTTGATGCAGCGCACGGCATTGAAAACAGTACAATCGTTACTACTATGGCACGGAATGGTGTTGAATTCGGTATCCGTGTGAGCGGAATGCCTGGAAACACATGGTTTACTGGTCCTGCACAAAAAGTTATTGGTCCAATGTTTGCAGGTTACAAGCCAGAAGATTCTGGACTTGATATCGGGGATAGCGCAATTACAGAAACATATGGTTTCGGCGGATTTGCGATGGCAACAGCTCCAGCAATCGTTGCATTAGTAGGTGGAACAGTAGAGGATGCTATTGGTTTTTCGACTAGAATGAAAGAAATCACTACAACAGAAAATTCTAACATCACAATTCCATTACTTGATTTCATGGGACTTCCGACAGGAATTGATGTTCGTAAGGTTGTTCAAACAGGTATTATGCCTGTCATTAATACGGCGATTGCTCATAAAGATGCAGGAATCGGAATGATAGGTGCAGGAATTACTTATCCTCCAGTAGAAGCCTTTGAAAAAGCAATGTTAGCTTTAAGTGAAAACATTCAATAATAGGTAATCGAAATTAAAAAGCCCAGCTTGGATTTTTGGATCAGCTGGGCTTTTTAATGTTTTTTTAACTTTGTTGAGTAAATGTCTAATATAGAATAAAACAATTACCTGCTATTGGGAAAAAGTCAAAACTAAGGTGTTGTGCAAAATATCAAATAACCCCACTGTTTACAGGTTTTTCCAATACGTTATGAAGGACATATTTTGTACAAAGTTTATTGTATAACCTGCCTAAATGAATACCAGTCTTTTTGGTTTAGGTAGCCAATGACCAAGAAAGCGTTTTCATATAAAATTTTAGATGTAACCGGTTAACCATTAATTTTATAATATTATTTCTCTTTCAGCTTTATAAAAATTTACCTGAGAAAGGAAAGAGTTTTTGCTATTAAAGACGGCAAATTGAATATGCGTAATAAATAATGATAACTAAACAATATTTTTCTAACAAACTAATTCAAATTTAGAGGTGAAATGAAATGGCTCAAACAATTCGATTTTGGAAAAAAGGGGACTTTGCTGCTTCCTTCGGATTATTCGTTAATGTTTTGACAGACTTTTTGGTTATGATTTCATTATTAATCGGTGTAGTTGGTATGCCAAAAGAGTTTGTTTATAAACAAATTGTTCCCGGTTTTGGATTAGCAGTTTTGATATCTGGCATTATATTTGCTTATTTTGCTTATAAATTGGCTAAGAAAACAGGTAGAACTGATGTTACCGCACTACCATCTGGTTCTAGTTCACCTGGTATTTTTCTTATCGTGTTTGTGATTATGCTTCCTCTATATCAACAAACACAGGACGCTGCTTTCACAACCACAGTCGCTGTACTTTGGGGATTTATTGAGGCTGCCATCTTATTTTTAGGAGCATTCCTGGGTGAAACAATTAGAAAGATTGTCCCAAGAACGGTATTGCTAGCAGCCTTGGCTGGTTTGGCATTTGTATTCTTGGGTATGAACCCAATGCTGCAATCCTTTGAAATGCCTATAGTGGCATTTGTTGCCTTAATCATCATCTTCATGAACTGGTTAAGTAAACATCCAATATTAAAGAAAATACCTACCGGTTTATTATTGATCGTAGTTGGAACTGCCATTGCTTGGATAGCTGGATATCAAAATCCTGCTGATGTTACGGAAGCTCTAAAATCATTCGGCTTTAATCCTCCAATGTTGCATTTAAATGGTTTTGCCGACAGTCTTAACGCTGCTTTGCCATATTTATTAACTGCTGTTCCTTTAGGGTTAGCAAACTACATTTTTAACTTGGAAAACGTAGAAGCTGCTGCTGTTAGTGGAGATGAATACAAAACTCGAGATGTTATGCTTGCAAACGGTTTTTCTACTCTAATTGGCGGACTTTGTGGTAATCCATTCCCAGTAACTGTATATGTAGGACATGCGGGTTGGAAAGAAGTTGGAGCAGGTTTAGGCTATTCCATTGCTAGCTCTGTTGCCATTTTCTTATTATCAGTTTTCAGTCTTATGGGACTGTTGCTAGCTGTTGTACCAATTGCTGCTATCGTTCCGATGCTCGTGTTTATTGCGATTGTAACAGGGCATCAAGTTGTCAAAGAAAGTCCGAAATTTGAAGCTCCAGCAATCTTTGTATGTTTCTTCCCATGGGTTGCGAACTGGGCGCTTGTTGCTGTTAATAATGCACTTTCAGCTGCTGGTGTGTCTGTAGGGACAGCTGACAATCAAGTTTCTTCACTAGCTCTGCATAATGCTGGACTTTTCTATGATGGCTTGGTTGCTCTAGGTAATGGTGCACCAATTTCGAGTGTTCTTTGGGGTTGTATAGCTGTATTTACGATCCGCAACACGCCTATTGGAGGCATTATTGCTGCAGTACTAGCATCTGCTTTAACTTTTATTGGTGCCATTCACACGAGCACTATCGGACTTGCAAAAGCAACTGCTATGCCTTTCGTTTGGGGATATCTGCTAATTGCTGCATTCTTAGCGTATAAACTCTATGTAAATAAAAAAGATAATATTGGTCCTGTTACAGAGTAAAAAAGAGGAGGAATTTTGATATGGATTATATGAAATTAGCTGCAGATGCAACACTAGTTGGTATGGCAAACAAAGTTGGTGGACCATTCGGTGCAACAATCGTACGCGGTGATGAAATAATCGCTGTAGTAAGCAATACAATGATGAGAGATACTGACCCATCTGCTCATGCTGAAATGGTTGCTATTCGTGAGGCTTGTAAAAAGTTGGGAACAATGGATTTATCTGATTGTGTTATCTACGCAACTTGTGAACCTTGTCCAATGTGTGTATCCGGTATTATATGGACAGGTATTAAAGAAGTTTATTACTGTAACACGAGCGAAGATGCTGATAGACATGGCTTCTCTGATATGCATTTACGAAAGTATTTAACCGGTGAAGATAAAAGTGTACTCAAAATGGTTAAAGTAGAGCAAAGAGAAGATTGTGATGATTTGTTTGAGTTTTTTCATAAATCTAATAAATAACAATAAGCCCAGCTTAGATTTTTAATCTGCTGGGCTTTTTTTAATTCAGGTGGGTTTTTAAAAAATCAATAACTTGTGTAAGTGCATGTTGAACAATCGGATCTTGGAAGTTTTTATCAAATACATGCTCACCATTTGGAATCGTAATAAGTCTTGCTTCAACCGATTGTTTAATGAGGGCAGCTCTCATAAATACTGACTGTTCGTATGGTACATCCGTATCCTTAGTTCCGTGTAATAATAAAGTTGGTGGAAATTCCTTTGTAACGTTACGATTCGGGCAGAATGGATAGAGAGCTTCTTTGTTATTTAAAGGATTTACCCCTGTAATTTCTTCAATCCAAACTCCATTTTGTCTCGCATAAACATAAAATAAAAACCGTTCCTCTACTGTTGCCTCAGTTACGATACGATCAGTAATCAGTTTGTAAGCGAGTTCCTTAGAAACAGTGTCCTTTTGACAATAAAATTTACTTGGACTGGCAGCCCAGCCTCCAATAAGATCCCCGTATCCGTAAAGCGAAACAATTGCACGAGGCTTAAGAGTAAATGTTCCAGTTGAAAGAGCTAAGAAACCACCTGCGGAACTTCCTGCAACTGCAATTTTCTTTGGATCTATTGAAAATTCTTTTGGTCCTTCTACTTGAATCCAATGAATTGCATCTTCGATATCCTTAAGAATTTCAGGCAGTTTTGTTGCAGGAGCCAGCCTATAGTCAATTGAAAATAGTGATAATCCATTGTCGGTGTATAGTTTGATCATTTCTTCACTAATTTCTTCTTTTGTTCCCCAAATTAACCCGCCGCCGTGAATATAAATGACAACAGGAGCATTTTCTTGGTAAGTCCCATAAAAATCTGCCTTAATTGAGAAATTTACATCCTCTTTATAAATAACCGTTTTCTTCACTTTTATTTACACGTCCTGTCTAATGATTGTTTCATTTAATACTAAAAAAAACAGTCAAATAATGCAATTAAAAAATTGTGCAACTTAACAAATACCCCCACTGTTTTTAAGTTTTTTAAATCTGATATCAAGTACATATTTTGTACAAAGTTTATTGTACAAACTGCCTAAATGAATACCTTTCTTTTTGGTTTTGGTAGCCAATGACCGAGAAAGGGTTTCTGTATAAAATTTAAGATGTAACCGGTTAATCATTCTTATTATTTCTCTTTCAGCATTATAAAAATTTACCCGAGAAAGGAAAGAGTTTCGCTTTAAAAGAAGGCAAAATAAGCAGAGGCGTATTAAATAATGAAAACTAACAATATTTTTTCACATCCAACAAACTATTTGATATTTAGAGGTGAAACATAATGGATCAAACAATTAAATTTTGGAAAAAAGGGGACTTGGCTGCATACTTCGGCTTACTCGCCAATAACTTAACCAATCTTCTAACCATGATGTCATTATTAATTTTTGTTGTAGGTATTCCATCATCCGTGGTTTATGGAAAAATTGCCCCAGCTTTTGGAATGGGTATATTTATTGCAAGTTGTGCTTATGGCTTTTTTGCGTATCGCCTAGCTAAAAAAACGGGCAGGTCTGATGTAACAGCATTGCCTTCGGGACCGAGTGCACCGTCAATTTTCACAGTAACTTTTTTAGTCATATTGCCAGTTTATACCCAAACGAAAGATTATGAATTTGCCATTGGTATTGCACTAGTATGGTGTTTCGTAGAAGCGATGATCCTAGTAGTTGGATCATTATTGGGTGATACGATTAGAAGAATCATTCCTAGAACAGTATTATTATCTTGTTTAGCTGGTCTTGGACTACTGTTATTAGCCATGAATCCAATGTTACAAGCATTTGAAGCTCCGATGATTGCTTTTGCTGTGTTAATTATTATTTTCATTAACTGGTTTGGTAAATCACCGGTCTTTGCAAAAATTCCAACAGGATTTTTATTGCTTGCTGTAGGTACTGGAATTGCCTGGGCTTTAGGTGTGATGGAGCCTGGTGCAATTTCACAATCTTTATCATCTTTTGGATTCAATCCTCCATCCTTAAATATTGATGGTTTTATGCAAGGATTGCCTCATGCCCTTCCATATTTAGCGTCAGCTATACCACTAGGTCTTTCTAACTATGTGTTTGACTTGGAGAATATTGAAAGTGCCTCTACTGCTGGGGATGATTATCAAACTAGACAAGTTATGTTAACTAATGGACTTGCTTCTTGTGTTGGTGCAGCATTTGGAAATCCTTATCCAGTAACAGTATATGTTGGACACCCAGGATGGAAATCAATGGGTGCCGGTATTGGCTATACAGTAGCAACGGGTTTATCGATGTTAATTCTTTCACTTTTCGGTATTGGAGCATTTTTGTTAGCAATCATTCCGATTTATGCCATCGCTCCTATCCTAGTTTATATCGGAGTTGTAACGGCCAATCAGGTTGTTCGTGAAACTCCGAAAATTGAAGTCCCAGTTATCTTTATTGCATTATTCCCATGGATCGCAAACTGGGCGCTAACACTTGCTAATAATGTACTTGGTGCCGCTGGAACTGCTGCAGGTACCGTTGGTCTTGATAAGCTCGCTAGTAAAGGTGTTTATTATGAAGGGTTGTCTCATTTAGGAAATGGTGCTCCGATTGCCAGTTTGTTATGGGGATGTATAGCAATCTTTGCTATCAACGATAAACCGTTACGTGGTGCAGCTGCAGCAGCAGTAGCAGCCGTATTGTCCATCGTAGGATTTATCCACTCTCCAACAGTCGCATTTGCTAAAGGTGCTTCTGTAGAATTTTTCTTTGGCTACCTAATGATAGCAGGTATATTTGTTATCAAATTTGTGATGGATCGTAGTAAAGCACAGCCAAAACCTGAAATAGAAGAAAAAATTGCATAATTATAACGTTAAAATTCACCTTCGATAGAGGATTGTACAGCTATCGAAGGTGATATTTATTCTAGATTAATGGTAAAGGGGAAAATTTTATGATGGAGCTAATCCTTGCAAGTGAACGTGGAGATCTAAAGGCTGTAAAGCAATTATTAGATGACGGGGCTGACGTGTCTTTTAAAGACGCAGATGGTCGAACAGCTTTGATGGCAGCTACACAGAAAAATCAACTTTCAGTCGTTAAAACACTACTAGAAGCTGGCAGTGATGTAAACACAAGAGATATTACACAATTAACACCGTTTATTTGTTCTGGTGCAAATGGTTTTCATGAAATTTTAAGCGAGATGCTTCGCTATGGAGCAGATTTAAAAAGTGTAAACCGATTTGGCGGCACTGCATTATTACCTTCCAGTGAAAAAGGCTATCTTAAAACAGTTCAAAGATGCTTGGAAGCTGGTATCCCTGTTAATCATGCCAACAATTTAGGCTGGTCAGCTCTATTAGAGTCAGTCATTTTGGGTAATGGCGGCCGCTTATACTCGATGATCATTGAATTACTTGTCAAAGCCGATGCAGATGTAAATTTGCCAGATAGGGATGGGAAATCATCACTTCAGCATGCCAAAGAATTAAAGCATCAAAAAGTAGTAAAGATTCTTACGAATGAGTATGTTGAACAAAATGATTATATAAATCGTGCAAAAGCTTTCTACTTAGACGATAAGTATGAAGAAGTAATTTCAGTAATGAATCAAGCTATCGAGACAGATTCAAATAATCTAGATTATTATTTCTACAAAGGCTATTCTTTGCAAGAACTCAAGCGTTATGACGAAGCCCTTGAAGAATATAAAAAGGCGTTAGTCCTTAATCCGAATGATCTTGATTATTATTTCTATACCGCTAATTGCTTAAGGTTAATGAAAAAACCAGATGAAGCACTAACTGAATATGACAAAGCATGTGAATTAGAACCTACTGAAACATTTTACCGTTACCATAAATCAAATTACCTAAGAGAATTAGGGAGACACGAGGAAGCGGTAGCTGAAATGGATAAGCTATTAGCACTTCAGCCAAACAGATATGATTTTTCTTTCCATAAGGCAAACAGCTTGAGATCCCTCAGAAGGCATCAAGCAGCAATAGAGGCTATTGAAAATGCGATTGCTAACGACCCAGAAAATCCACTATATCAATTGCATAAGAACCAATCACTTGAACTATTAAAAAAACAATTTGAATCACAGGGGGTTAACAGATGAATAAATTAGTAATTGTTGCAATTGGTGGTAACTCTCTAGTACGGGACAATGGTCGTGACTCTGTTCAAGATCAATATGAAGCTGTTCAAGAAACTGCCGTGAATATCGCAGATATGGTTCAAGAAGGATACAACGTAGTTGTGACGCACGGAAATGGTCCACAGGTTGGTTTTGGACTTAGAAGGTCTGAAATTGCAAATGAAATTGCAGGTATGCCGGATGTGCCGCTCGTCAATTGTGTGGCAGATACACAAGGCGGTATTGGATACCAAATTCAACAAGCATTAACAAACGAATTTACTAAAAGAGGCATAAATAAGAAAGTTGCAACGGTCATTACCCAAGTTGAGGTTGACATTAATGATCCGAATTTTGAAAATCCAACAAAACCGGTTGGTTCATTCTTTACTTTAGAACAAGCAGAAGAAATGAAAAAGGAACATCCTGAGTGGATTTTTATGGAAGATTCCGGACGTGGTTATCGCAGAGTGGTTCCATCACCAAAACCAATTGATATTGTTGAAAAAGAAGCCATCAAATCATTGGTAGATGCTGGATATGTTGTGATTGCGGCTGGCGGCGGCGGAATTCCGGTTATAAAGACAAGAGAGAATGAGTATTTGGGTGTCGATGCGGTAATAGATAAAGATTTTGCTACCAGCCTTTTAGCAGAACAAGTTAATGCTGAAACTTTAATTATTACAACTGGTGTTCCAAGAGTATGTATTAATTTTGGAAAACCAAATCAATTGGCCCTAGAAAAAATTACAGTTGAAGAGACAAAACAATATGTTCTTGAAAACCACTTTGCACCAGGAAGTATGCTGCCAAAAATTGAGGCTAGCCTAAGCTTCTTAGAAAATGGTGGAAAGAAAGTCGTTATTACAAACCCAGAAAGTTTACAAGATGCGATTAATGAAAAACAAGGAACTCACATTGTCAAACAGCTAAATATAACTCCTTGTATGAAATAATTTATAATAAATTAAAAGTCCGGCACTTAGTAAAACAGTGCCGGACTTTGTTCTTACTATTGATATTTACCTTTTTTCGTTCTCCCGAAATTCTGTTGGCGATTTTCCCTCTATTTTTCGAAATAAAGTACTAAAATAGTTTTGACTGCTAAATCCTGAGTTTTCTGCTACATCAGATATAGTCCAGTTTGGGTGAGCAATTAGAATCTGTTTCGCCGTATGGATTCGATATTGAATTAAATATTCCGAAAAAGCAACGCCTACTTCTTCATGAAATTTACGACTTAGGTAGGTAGGGTTAGCATGAACTTCACTTGCGATATCAGAAAGTGAGATCTTTTCTGCAAACTTTTCGTGAATGGCTTTCAGAGAGCATTGGATTAAGCTTGAATAATTTTGAGAAAACTGATTTTCTTTATACTTTGATAAAATTGTTAATAGTTCCCTCTCTATAACAGGCTTCGTTAAATAGTCAACAACCCCAATTCTAATGGATTGCTGAGCATAGCTGAAATCTTGGCAGGCAGTAACCATGATTATTTCCACATCTTTATTGCTTTGTCGCAGTTCCTCCCCAAATTCAAGGCCCGATTTTCCTGGAAGATTAATATCTAAAAAAGCCAAATCAATTTCATGACTTAGATTAATTGAATGTGCTTGACTCGCATCGGAAGCCTTGAAAAACTTCCATGAAGGAAATTCAGATAGCAACAAGTATTCTAATTGTTCTAACTCTAATGGTTCATCATCAAGTAATAAGACATTCATTTGCAGCAGCCCCTCTGTAAAGTTTCCCATGCAGTTCTTTCATTCAATTTAAACAAAAGGATATTTTAAGTAAATATGAGGTGGAAAAGAAGTAGAAAAAGTTTAAAAAAGAGTAATAATTCCGAAAATAATTTCATTTACCATTTCCTATAATTAAGCTATTAATCAAAATTGTAAAACACACCTGAATTGATAGAAAAGGAGGAAGAAAAATGATTGATTTGCTGCTAATTCACGGTACTGTAATCACAATGGATGCCAGCAGGCGGATTCTTCAAGATGGTGCTGTTGCTATTAATGATGGCAGACTATTAGATATTGGATTAACAGAAATTCTAGCATTAAAATATGAGGCAAAAAAAGTGATTGATTGCACCCATCAGTGTATTTTACCAGGATTAATCGATGTTCACGGACATGGCGGACACTCTATGTTCAAGACCATTGCAATGGATAATGACTTTTGGATGCAAATTATGACCAATACCTATAAACATTTTGTGACCGATGATTTTTGGTATTACGAAGGAAAACTCTCTGCACTAGAACGATTAAAAGCCGGGATCACAACAGGTGTATCTGTTTTAGGGTCGATGCCGCGGTCTGATGACCCGATCTTCGCGATCAATCATGCAAGAGCATACGCAGAGGTTGGTGTAAGAGAGGTTGTTTGTACAGGCCCTTGTAATCCGCCATGGCCACACTTATTCAGCCGCTGGGTGGATGGTAAACGAATTACGAAAGAAGTAACGTACGAGGAAGTGCTGCAAGGTGCAGAAGCAGTTATTGAAGCATTGAATCATGCTAATGAAGACCGAACACGTGCCTTTATAACTCCTTTTGTGATCGTTACCTCAGTTGAACCATCAGGCCCAACATCTCCAGGCAGGCTTTATGGGTTAACAGAGCATGACCTATATCAAGCAAAGAGAATTCGTGAGATTGCTAGAAAGTATCAAACACGGATCCATTCTGATGCCTTTGGCGGGATGATTCATCTGGCAGTCAAGGATTGGGAAAACGCCTTGCTAGGACCAGATGTTCACCTTCAGCACTGCCGTGGAATTTCATTCGACGAGGCACGAATTTTAGCGGATACAGGTACGAATGTGAGTGCCTCCCCAGGCATAACTCAGGCTAATGCGAGAACTCCGGTACCTGAGTTAATTGAATTGGGTGCAACGGTGGCTATCTCTACCGATGGTACATCACCATGTACAAGCTTTGATATGTTTCAAGCGATGAGAAAAACGCAGTTTGTGCACCAATCTGCCCTAAGAGATGAATTTTATTTGCCTCCTGGTAAACTATTAGAAATGGTAACAATTGATGCAGCCAAATGTATAGGCTGGGATGACGAACTTGGTTCTCTTGAAATTGGTAAAAAAGCCGATGTCATTACCGTGAACCTTAATCAGCCCCACTTAACTCCAGAATTTATGCATGTCCATCGCTTGGTATATCAAGCAGTTGCTAATGATGTCGACCATGTGATTGTCGATGGAAAGGTGATTATGGAAGGACGAAAAGTTCATACCGTTGATGAAAGAACAGTGTTGTATGAGGCAAATGAAGAGGCCCATTCAACAATCGAGCGGGCAGGACTTAGGAAGTATATGGAACCCTCCAAATATTTTTGGGGGCATGCACGAGGTTATGTTGATGAAAAGAGATATAACGAAGAAGATTATAGTATTACTAGACTGAAAGGAGAATAATAAATGGTAACAAAACTTAAGGGAAGATATGTGATTGGTTTTGATGGGGATGATCATGTAATTTTAGAAGATTCAGAGGTTGTATATGAAAACGATACAATTATTTATGTAGGTAAAAGTTACTCTGGAAAAGTGGATGAAGTTATTGATGCTGGGAACGCAGTCATTAGTCCAGGATTTATCGATTTAAATGCACTGGGTGATATTGATCATGATATCCTGCATTTAGAAGCAACTAGCGACAAACAGAAAAATCTGCTCTGGTCAAAGAGTTATGTTGAAAATGGTCATCATGAAGTTATGACAGCGGAGGAAGAAGCATTTAAATCCTTGTATGCCTATTCTCAGTTGATTCTTCATGGGGTGACTACTGCGATGCCGATTACATCTGTTTTTTATAAAAAATGGGCAGAGACATATGAGGAATTAGCCACAGCAGCCAATCATGCAAGCAGATTAGGACTAAGGATTTACTTAGGCCCAAGTTATCAATCTGGAATTAGAGTCGTGGAGCCAGATGGAACAATCAAACTTTATTGGGATGAAGATGCAGGGAGAGCAGGGCTTGAGCGTGCCGTTAAGTTTGTTGAAGAATTTGATGGTGCCTATGATGGGTTGGTTAAAGGCATGTTGGCACCTGAACGAATTGAGAGTCAAACAGAAGAAAGTCTGAAACTGACTAAATATTATAGTGAAAAGTTAAATGTTCCTATCAAACTTCATGCAGCACAAGGAAGCTTTGAATATCACACAATTTTAGAAAAATATGGGGTAACCCCAATTCGTTATTTGTATAATCTTGGCTTTTTAGGTCCAAAAACTGGAATTCCTCACGCCCATTTTATTGCTGGTTATAGTGAAGCGGAGTCCGGCGATGGCGATGATAGAGCGCTGCTAACTGAAACCAATACAACAGTTATCCATTGTCCTTTAATCATCGGAAGGCATAGTTCTGCTTTAGAATCATTTGCAAAATACAAAAGGGCAGGAATCAATTTAGCACTAGGTACGGATACATTTCCACCAGATATGTTTCAAAATATCCGAACAGGCAGTATGCTATCCAGGCTGATTGAAAAAGAAGTAAAGGACTCATCCTATGCTGATTTATTTAGAGCTGCAACAATTGGAGGAGCCAATTTTCTTGGAAGGGAGGACCTTGGCAGACTTACAGCAGGTGCAAAGGCAGATATCATAGCAATAGATTTGGACGGCTTCCATATGGGAGTGATAGATGACCCGATTCGTACAATGATTGCAAGCGGGTCAGGAAGAGACGTGAAATTATCAATCATTAACGGCAGGGTAGTTATGAAGGATAGAGTCATTCCTAACCTAGATTTAGAAGAAATTAAATCCAAGGGTCAAAAGTATTTTAATAAGATGAAAAAAGGATATTTGGAAAGAGATTATCAACAGCTTCCCGAGAATGAACTGCTTCCTTCATCCTTTAAGATAGTGGATTTTATTTAATTTTTTTCAAGTAGTAAAGATATTGAAAAATAAAGTAAATATTTTAAAAACAAGTAGTCTGAATATTTCTTATAATTAGACAAATGCATATAAAAATATTCAGGGGGTTTTGGTCCATGAAATGGAGATTAGGAAGATTTTTACTAGTTATGCTATTAGCATTCGTTATTACTGGATGTTCAACTAAAGAGGATGTCAGCACAGAGGATAATAACAGCGGTACCGCAAAAAAAGATGGCGGTACACTAGTCATTGCCCGCTTATCGGATGCTGAGAACTTAGATCATCATTTCATGTCAACGATTAACGCGGCAAGTGTGACCCACAGCAAAATATATGAGGGGCTTGTAGGGCGTGATAAAAATGCCGAAATTAAGCCTTTACTTGCAGAAGAATGGAAACAGCTGGATGATTTAACATGGGAATTTAAACTAAGACAAGATGTAAAGTTCCATGATGGAACAGCTTTTAATGCAGATGCCGTAAAAGCGACATTTAATCGTCTGTTGGATCCAAATGTTGGTTCACCAAGAGCAGTTGTATTTAAAATGGTAAAAGAAGTGAAGGCAGTGGATGAATTTACAGTTCAATTTATTTTATCGGAGCCATTCTCACCATTACTTTCTATTCTAGCAAGCCATGAAGGCGGTATTATCAGTCCAAAAGCGATTGAAAAGTTTGGTAAAGAAATTATTAATGAACCAAATGGTACGGGTCCCTTTGTTTTTGAATCCTGGACTCCTGGACAAGAAATTGTCTTTATTAAGAACAAGGAATACTGGGGAACAAAGGCTAATGTAGATAAAGTTGTATTCCAAGTAGTACCAGAAGAAACGACAAGAATCTCAATGCTCGAAACTGGGGAAGCCCATATTGCTGAGCCACTCTCAGTACCGATGATGTCTACTGTAGAAGCTTCGTCAAAAGTAGAGGTCTACCGAAGTGAAGGATTTGGAACGGAATATATTGGCTTTAACTTCCAAAAGGAACCATTTAATGATATCCGTGTACGTAAAGCCATTTCACATGCTGTTGAAATGGATTCGATTATAAAGGGCGTATACAATAATGTTGGTAAAAAGGCGAATTCATTATTAGGATCAAAGGTTTTTGGTTACCACGCTGATATGGAAGCATATGAATATAACCTTAATGAAGCAAAGAAATTGCTAGAAGAAGCCGGCTATCCTGATGGCTTTGAAACAACATTAAAAACAATGGATAGTAAAGAAAGAATCAATATGGCAGAGGTAATTCAGTCACAGTTAAAAGGAATCGGTGTGAAAGTAAATATACAAGTTTTAGAGTACGGTACGTTTGTTGAGCAAGCTAACAGCGGGGATTCTGAAATGTTTATTCTCAGCTGGAGAAACGCAACCGGCGATGCCGATTACAATCAATACAATCTTTTCCATACTAATTCTCAAGGAGCAGCTGGCAATACCTTCTTTTATAGTAATCAAGAGGTTGATCGTTTAATTGATGCTGCGCGCAAAGAAAAAGACCCAAATAAACGAATCGAACTGTATGCGAAATCACAAGAATTAGAAATGGAAGATGCAATATATATTCCAGTTAGAGTAATTGAAAATCTAGCAGCTGTAGCAAAAAATGTGGATGGTTTTGGAATTAGTCCCTCAGGTTATTTAGAAATCAATGATGTTTCAATTAAATAGGTAAAAAGATAAGAGGGATATCCAAGTGGGATACGCCCTTTTATCTTGTAAAAGTAATAGAAAGGATGTTTTATTATGAGCCGTACCTATTGGTTAACAAATGCCCGCCTAGAAACGGGTTATATAAAAGAAAATGATAGAGTAACAGGAACAAAAACAGAGCTTTTTCACTTATTAATAGAGGATGGCAGGATAGAAAAAATTATCAAAGAAGCAGAGTCTGTCGGAAATGATTTACCTGTATTGGATGCAACTGGTTTGCTGCTGCTTCCCTCATTTATTGAAAAGCATGTTCATCTAGATAAGACTTATATGGGGGAGAACTGGCGGGCTTGTATCCCCGCTTCAGGCGTTATTGAACGATGTGAAATTGAAAAAAATATTCTAGCTTCTATACCTTCCAGTACACAGCAACGCGCAGAAGCTTTGCTGGATGTTTTATTGTCCTATGGCTCAACCTATGTAAGAACACATGTGGATATCTATCCGGAAGCAGGATTGCACAATTTAGAAGGTGTGGGGCTGGCACTTGAAACATATTCTAATAGGTTAAGTTCAGAAATAGTTGCCTTTGCCCAGCATGGCCTGCTGCGTTCTGGTACTGTAAAATTGGTTAGAGAAGCATTGAGAAACGGAGCAGGGATTGTGGGGGCGGTTGACCCGGCAACGGTAGATAATAATATCGAAGCCTCATTAGTACAGTTACTGGACTTGGCTGTTGAAGGGAATGCTGATATTGACTTGCATTTACATGACCCCGGTCATTTAGGAACTTTCACAATGAAACGACTTGCTTACTTAACCAAGCAAGCTGGCTGGGAAGGAAGAGTAGCAGTCAGTCATGCATTTGGACTTGGGGATGTCTCAAAAGAAGAAGCAATCGAAATGGCAGGGATTTTAAGGGAAGCAGGTATCTCGATTGTCACCAGCCTTCCAATCGGGCGGAACATTCCACCGGTTAACCTTTTAACTGAATGTGGAGTTGAAGTTTCCGTAGGGAACGATAATATCTATGATTCTTGGTGGCCGACAGGTAATGGTGATGTACTGGAGAGAGCAGGACGTTTGCTTGAACGTTTCAGATGGACAGATGAAGTTTCACTTGGACAAACATTAAAGTATATTACAGGTGGAAAGACTCTATTAGACAAAGAGGGGAATCAGTTATGGCCAAAAGCAGGTGATGCTGCCAGTATGGTTCTAGTTGAAGCCAGCTGCACTGCTGAAGCGGTGGCAAGGCGGGCAAAACGTAAAACAGTTATCTACAAAGGTAATATAGTTTTCGAATCTCTACATTAATTATCTTTTTAATTTAACAGGATTTTATAGATTGGCTGTGTGAAAGCTAATTGTTGATTTTGGTCACTCTGTTGATTGGAGCGAAGCACCTGGAGCGGAAATCAACAGACAAGTTTAACACAGCCAATTCATTTAAAAGAAGTTTATAGATTAAGGGGATGAATTATATACATCCTCTTTTATTATTGAATTTTTATTATAAGAGGTAAAGATAACGAAAAATAACGTAAAGATATTCGAAGAGAATAATTTGAATATTCCTTATACTTAGATTAGTGAGAAAACTAAAGAAAAACGAGGGGGAGAGTCGATGAAAGAAAAATTAACTATCGGAAAAAGGCTTATTCTAGTACTGCTAATGGTAATGGTAATGATCATTACTGGTTGTTCTACAAATAAAAACGCCAGCTCCAATAAAAATGAAAAAGGGGATATTGCGAGGTCTGGTGGTACTTTAGTAGTCGTCCGTTTATCAGACGCTGAGAATTTGGATCACCATTTTATGAATACAATCAATGCAGCAAGTATAACTCATGGAAAAGTTTATGAAGGATTGGTAGGAAGGGGTAAAGATGCACAAATCCAGCCTCTATTGGCTAAGTCGTGGAAACAGATTGATAGTCATACTTGGGAATTTAAATTAAGAGATGATGTGAAATTCCATGATGGATCACCATTTAATGCAGACGCAGTCAAAACTAATTTTAATAGACTTTTAGATCCGAATGTAGGAGCACCGAGAGCAGGTGTTTTTAAAATGGTAAATGAAGTGAAAGTCATCGATGACTATACCGTTCAATTCATCTTAAGTGAGCCATTTTCACCATTACTCTCCATCCTAGCCAGTCATGAAGGCGGGATTATTAGTCCTAAATCAATTGAGAAGTCCGGTAACAACATGATTAATGAACCAAATGGAACGGGACCTTTTTCATTTGAATCATGGACTCCAGGTCAAGAAATTGTATTAGTTAGAAACGAGCAATATTTTGGTAATAAAGCGAAGGTAGAAAAAGTTGTTTTTAAAATTGTGCCTGAAGAAACAACAAGAATTTCGATGATAGAAACAGGCGAAGCCCATATTGCTGAACCGCTTTCTGTAACGATGAAGGATACAGTAGAAGCTTCGTCAACAATAGGGGTCTATCGAAGCGAAGGTTTTGGAACAGAATATATCGGCTTTAACGTTGAAAAAGAACCATTTAATGATGTTCGTGTACGAAAAGCTATTTCGCACGCTGTTGAAATGGATACGATTATCAAAGGAGTCTTTAATAATATTGGAAAGAAAGCGAATTCTTTATTAGGATCCCAAGTATTTGGGTTTCATGCTGGGTTGAAGGCATATGAATATAATCTTAATGAAGCAAAAAAATTGCTGGCTGAAGCAGGCTATCCAAATGGTTTTGAAACAACATTGCTGACCATGGATGCCAAGGAAAGAATAAACCTCGCAGAGGTACTTCAATCACAATTGAAAGCGATCGGTGTTGCTGTAGAGATACAGGTAATGGAAAATGGGGCGTTCGTTGAGCAGCGAAACACGGGAGATTCACGAATGTTTATCAGCAGCTGGAGAAACGCAACTGGCGACGCTGATTATAACCAATATAATCTTTTTCATACTGCTTCAAAAGGATCAGCAGGTAATACCTTTTTCTTCAGTAATAAAGAGGTTGATGGTTTAATAGATGCTGCCCGTAAAGAAGAAGATCAAGAAAAACGTATGGAGCTTTACGCGAAAGCACAGGAAATAGAAATGGAAGAGGCAGTTTATATTCCTGTACGCGTTATAGAAAATTTAGCAGCCATATCAAAAAATGTGGATGGTTTTAGAATCAGTGCGGCTGGATATTTAGAACTTAATGATGTTGTAATTAAATAACGAATAATCAATAAGGCTGGTTCTGATGGTTGTTAGATGACAACCATTCGAATCAGCCTCTTTTTTCTATTCTTTTACTGCCTTTAATTCAACTAGCTTACTAGCGTAAAATAAAACTAGATATAAAGGAATGGCTAGAAATATTCCCGTAAACCATGAAATACTCGTTAACGGAGCGAACAGGGGTACAAAATTTCCCGTTAAGCTTATTAAACCTGCAATGATTGTTGCAAGCATTGCGGGGAGATAAGTCCCTTGTGATATATGATTGTCGTTAAAAGAATATAACTCATGTATATTAATTTCTTTTTTACAAATTAGGAAATAATGCGTCAGCATGACACCGATTACCGGACTTAACAGACCGCCAACAATATTTAAAAAGGTAAAAATACTTGTCGGGTTTTCCATCAGCTTCCAGGGCATAATAAGAATTCCGATGATGGCTGCAATTAAAGCTCCTGTCTTAAAATTTAATTTTTTTGGGAAAAGAGCAGTCAGTTGAAAACCAGCAGGGATGATATTTCCAACTATATTAACGGATAAACTTGATAAGCAAATCGTCGTCAATGAAAGGGCAATAGAAAATTTACTATCAAATCTTTCAACGACATCTAAGACATTCCAAATTGGGACTCCGAATGCAATCTCTGAGCCGACAATAATCGTAATGCTTGCCACAGCAAATAACAAGTAAGTGATAACCAAACCGGAAATTTGTCCGATTGTCTGTTCTTTACTAGAGCGTGAAAATCTCGTTACATCAGCTACACTTAAAATTTGTGCAACCCATGTTGCCATGATCGCAGACACACAAGTCATAAAAATGAATAAATTATTTCCCTCTGCTCCCTTTGCACTATAACTTAATATAGAAGCAATTCCTCCGGCAAGATTAATAGACCAGATGGCCATTCCCCCAAAAACAACAAAAACTAAAGGGGAAACAATCTTCGTTAATTTCCCTAATCGTTCCATTCCTGCAAAAATAAATAAAACGTTTATCATCCAAAAAAGTAGGAAGGATAGGAGCCCTGGCAGGTTTAGACCCAAAAGGTTAAATTCTCCGCCCAAAGTTAAATAAGCAGGCAAAAATTCCCCTATTAAAATCGTGACTGCAAGACTGCCAGCGTAAGTCTGGAGACCAAACCACATGATCGCGGCGATAACACCTCTTAGGACTCCGGGAAATAGTGCACCCTTCATCCCATAGCTGGAACGGAGCAAAATGGAGAAAGGGATTCCATACTTACTGCCAGCATGTCCATTCAGAACCATCATCACAGCCAGTAAGAGGGAAGAGAACATAATGATAAAGAAAACCTGCCAAATAGATATACCAAGGGCAAAGAACCCTCCAATCGTTACATAGGATGGGACGTTATGAACGGATCCCATCCAAATTGAGAAAAAATGACTGACCTTCCACGTTCTAGCTTCAGATTTTGTAGGTAATAAATCTGGGCTAAGTCTGGATTTATCACCAAGCTGGGCATGATTTTGTCCCAATAGTACCTCCCCCTAAATTTCCTGTATTCTTTTTTTAGTTATTGCTTTATACAGAAAGATAATTAAACAAATAAATGTTGATACCGCAAAACTAAGCCAAATAGATTTCAAGTCATTACTTACTTGTTGAAATATTAAGCCAGAAAGAGCCCCAATGAAAGATGAAAAGGGGATGATGAAAGGTTGTACGTTTTTGCTTAGAATAATATAAAGCATCGGGCTGATTATCGCAGCATAAATATTCCCGAAGAAAAATAACAATGTTAGCGGGCTTGGCGTAAGAATACTGACGGCTGCTAGTAATAATACGCATATTGTCCCAGAAAAAATATAGCTATATTTCCATTGTTCAGATTCTGTAAGTGGACGAATCAATTCCATTACATTTCTTACAAAAAGGCTTGTTGTTGCGTGTAATTCTGAACTGATTGCTGATGCAATTGCACTAAAACAAAATAGGGCAAACAAGACAATAAGTACGGTCGATTGAATTTTGTCGACTAGCTCCCAAAATAACGTATAAACATTTTCAAAGCTTCTTCCAAAGATAGATATCAACAATAGGGAAGATAGAGCAAGAGGGATGGTTGCCCATATCAAGCCTGTTAAGGTAAAGGTAATGCGTACCTTATCCTTTTGAAGGATAAATAATCTTTGCCAGGTGGCCCGGTCAACTAAAATTTGACCAAAAAAAACAAAGAACGCTGTGACAATAAACCAAATGGCATCCTCGTTTTTTATATACAATAAATAGGGATGAAATAGCTTAATGCCGTCATAGATGGGATAAATCCCTTGCTGAATGAAAAAGAAAACAGGAATAATGATGACAGCTGCAAAAATTACGGTGACATTTACACCTGCAAGTTGATGAAGGTGCTGCATCCCGCCGACTCCTCCAATAAAATAGCAAATGGTTAAAAAGAAAAATATACCGATAAAGTCAGGAAATGGAAAAATGGTATAGATGAGAATTCCAGCTCCCATCGCCTGAATAAATATAGAATAAAAGCTTGTTAAAAATAATATCGAAATCATATACCAATATCCACTTGGCGTTAATTTTTGTCTTAAAACATCCCCTATGGTTTTTTGGTCAGAGTACTCATCATGAACTTTTTTTGCCAAAAAACCAAATAAGATAAAGCATAGGGCCCCTACAAGAGAATAGCCAAATCCGCCGACTAGACCGTATTTTATCAATGTCTCCGGTGAGGAAAGGATTGTATTTCCAGTCACCCATCGTGCCAATAAACTAACAACACCAAAGCTGACCCCAAGTTTAATGGCACCGCTTATATAAGTTTGATAGTTACTTCTTTTCAATGGAATGTCTCCCTTAAGCGATAGTCCCTTGGTGACTGTCCTGTCATTTTGCGGAAGATTTGGCTAAAATAATGCTGGCTGTTAAATCCACATCTTTCTGAAACGGTACTGATACTCAAATCGGGAAATTCGATAAGCATTTTTTGAGCTTGCTTTAACCGATATTCGTTTAAATATTCAGAAAAACCAATCCCAACTTCTTCTTGAAATTTCCTGCTAAAATAAGCAGGGTTAATATGAATTTTCGAAGCTAAATAATTTAGCGATAATTTATCACTATACTCCTGGTGAATAATTTTTAACGCATTTACAATTTGCTCGGAGTACCTTCCCAATCGTTCATACTTGCTTAACACTGCCATTAATTCATCTTCAATGATTGGTTTTGTTATGTAATCAACAACACCAAGCCTAATCGAAGTCTGAGCATATTCAAAATTTTGAAAAGCAGTAACCATAATAATGTCCATGGAATAAGAGCTTGTTAACTCTTTTGCCAATTCTAAACCTGATTTCCCTGGAATCTGGATATCAAGGAAAGCAAGAAAAATGTCATGCTGCTTTACAATTTGGAGCGCTTTGGAAGCATCTTGAGCTTTGAAAAATTTCCAAGTTGGAAATTTTTTAAGTATTAGATATTCAAGCTGCTCTAGTTCAAGCGGCTCATCATCCACTAGCAGGATATTCATATAAATGTGCACCTACCTTAAATCTCTGACTTAAGTACAAACGGGAATATAGCTAAAACGCTTGACCCCTCGTCTGAATTGATTAATTGTACCGACGTTTGGCCAGTAGGAAATAAAAGATCCAGCCTTTTTGTAATGTTCTCTAAACCTAGTCCACTTACATGAGGCAGTTCTTCACGACTGTCAGGGGAGCTGTTCCATACTGTAATGTGGACTGCCTTTCCCTTTTTTTTAATCGTTGTTTTTAAGAAGGCTTCGCCAATATATTTTTCAAAAGAATGTTTGAATGCATTTTCGATAAAGGTTTGTATTAAAAAAGGTATCGTAATGGCTTCATATACATCTGGGTCGATTGAAATTTCATAATGCAGCCTGTCCCTGAATCGGATTTTTTGTATTTCCAAATAATAATTTACATAGGTTAACTCCTCATCAACCGTTATGAAGGTGTTATTTGTTTGATACTTAAATTTAAGCAGCTTGGACAGTGTTTCAATCGATTGGATTAATTCTGTTTTTCGATCGAGCCTTGCTAAACTTAAGATTGAATTTAACGTATTAAAAAAGAAATGCGGCTGTATTTCTTGATTTAATTGATTATAAAGTGCGGTTTGCAGTTCTCTTTCTAAGGCAATTTCTCTTTTTTGATTTTCTAGCAGGTCAATTCGTTTTTCAAAGATAAATAAAAATAGTAATGTAAAAGCCCCTAGCAAAGGTGCAAGGGAAGCAATCATGATATAAAGGGAGAAAGTTTCAACAGTTAACATGGTCTGGGATTCTCCTAGAGATGTAGAAAAAAGGGGGCTGTTTATGCTCCCTTTTTTAATATAATATTCTATAGTATTTTCAGTTCTTTTGAAAATATTTTCTTACATCATTTCTTCTGCATAATGGCAGCTTACAAAATGATTCGTTCCTAATTCCCTTATGACTGGCTCTTCCACCTTGCATTTTTCAGTAGCAAAAGGACAGCGAGTATGAAAACGGCAGCCACTTGGCGGATTAATAGGGGAGGGGACATCTCCTTTTAAGAGTATACGCTCCCGTTTTATAACCGGGTCTGGGACAGGAATCGATGATAATAGTGCCTTCGTATATGGATGAAGAGGTGAATCAAATAAATCCTTTTTATCTGCAATCTCAACGACTTTCCCAAGGTACATAACCATGACCCGATCAGAAATATGTCTGACTACACTCAAGTCGTGGGAGATAAATAAAAAGGTAAGTCCAAATTGCTTTTGCAGTTTCTTTAGTAGATTTAAGACTTGTGCTTGAACAGATACATCCAAGGCCGATACAGCTTCATCGCATATTATTAGTTTAGGATTAACTGCAAGGGCTCTGGCAATCCCAATTCGTTGACGCTGACCGCCGCTAAATTCGTGAGGATAGCGGTCAAGTGCCTCTTGAGGAAGCCCGACATAGCCAAGAAGTTCAAGCATTCGGTCCATTCTTTTTGACTTTTCCACTACATCCTGGATGGACATGGCTTCATTTAAAATTTGCTTAACGGTTTGCCTCGGGTTAAGAGAAGCAAAAGGATCCTGAAATATTACTTGTAAATCCCCTCGAAGCTTTCTCATTTCTTTCTTATTTAATCCTAAAATGTCTGTCCCTGAATAATAAACCTTTCCATCTGTAGGTTCATCAAGTCTTAAAATCGCACGGCCTGTTGTGGATTTTCCACAGCCAGATTCACCTACAATACTTAAAGTCTCTCCTTCGTATAGCTTGAAGGAGATGTCGTCTACTGCTTTTACATAGGCTTTAGGCTTAAAAAGAGAGTCTGTTTTAACAGGGAAATATTGCTTTAAATGGTCTACTTGTAATAATACTTTCTTGTCTGCTACAGCCTGCATCATTTTACAGCCTCCTCTTTTGCAACTTTTTCTGTCCATTGATCAGTATACATCCAGCAGCGAACCTTTACACCATCATTTTGTTCAATGAGCTCTGGCTGCTGCTCGTGACATATCGGTTGCTGAAGAGGACATCTTGAAGCAAATCGGCAGCCAGAGGGCATATTGTAAGGACTTGGAACACTGCCTTCAATTGTTTGTAATTCTTCCTGGTCCTCATGAATTTTTGGCAGTGAGTCTAGTAAACCTTGTGTGTAAGGGTGTCTTGGATTTGCAAAAATTTTCTCGGTTGGTGCATGTTCGATAATATTACCTGCATACATGACAGCTACTGTATCACAAGTTTCCGCCACTACGCCTAAATCATGGGTAATCATAATGACGCCCATACCAAGCTTATTTTGCAAGTCTTTAATCAACTCTAGGATCTGAGCTTGAATGGTTACATCCAATGCTGTTGTTGGTTCGTCTGCAATTAATACCTCAGGCGTACATGCAAGTGCCATAGCAATCATGACACGCTGACGCATTCCGCCGCTTAATTGGAAAGGCTCTTGTTTTGCCCTTTTTTCCGGGGAAGGGATACCAACAAGCTTTAACATTTCGACTGCCTTTTCCCATGCAGCTTTACGACCCATTTTTTGATGCAATCGTAACGCTTCTGCAATTTGTTCACCAACCGGTAAAACTGGATTCAATGATGTCATCGGTTCTTGAAAAATCATCGAGATTTCATTTCCACGTACTTTTCTCATTTCATCTTCAGACATTGTCACTAAATCTTTTCCTTTATAAAGAACCTGTCCGCCAGCTATTTTACCAGGAGGGGAGGGGATTAAACGCAGAATGGAAAGAGATGTTATACTTTTTCCACATCCTGATTCACCGACAATTCCTAAGGTTTCCCCTTTATGCAAAGTAAAATCTATGCCATCAACCGCCTTACTTACGCCGCGCTTTGTAAAGAAATGTGTTTTTAATCCTTTTACTTCTAATATAGGTTTTTTATATTCAGCCACCATATTCACCACCTGTTAATTTAATTTAATTCAATTCGTTTATTAAAGAATCGGTAAAGGACATCGACAAGCAAATTCACTACGACGAAAACGAGAGAGGCAACTAATACCCCGCCTTGAACCATTGGTAGATCCCGCATTCGAATCGAGTCAACAATCATTCTTCCTAGTCCATTAATAGCGAAGATTGATTCAACAAGAACCGTTCCGCCTAGCAAAGCGCCAAATTGTAATCCAACTACTGTAATGACTGGAATTAACGCATTCCGTAACCCGTGCTTATAGATAATCACACTTTCACGTACTCCTTTGGCACGAGCTGTACGGATATAATCCTGGCCAATAACTTCAAGCATACTTGATCTCGTCATTCGCGCTACAATGGCCGCTCCACCCGCACCTAATGTCAGAGCAGGCAGAATAACATGAAGGATGCTGTCCCAACCGGCAACAGGGAGGATTTGCAGTTTTACTGAGAAGAAATACATTAACATTAATCCAAACCAAAAGCTTGGTAATGAAATACCTAGTAGAGCTACGATCATAACCGTTGTATCTTTTAGGGAATAGGGCTTAATCGCTGAAATAATACCAGCAGCCATTCCTAAAACGATTGTTATTAGAATACTAAAAAAAGCAAGCTCAATTGTAATCGGTAATCTGACTAATATTTCATCAAGGACAGGCTGGCTATTTTTAAGTGAAACCCCGAAATCTCCCCGAAAGACGTTTATCAAATAATCAAAATATTGTACGAAAAGCGGTCTGTTTAATCCTAGTTGCTCCCGTAAGTCTTCAATCGTTTCTTTTGAAGCACCTTCACCAGCCAGCAAAACGGCTGGGTCCCCCGGTACAAGCTGCATAATAAAGAACACCACAAATGTTACCCCTATAACTACCGGGATGGTTTGCATTAAACGGCGTAATATAAACATCAACATGTTGATCAACCTCCTTTATTTTTTCATTCTCGGATCGAATGCATCACGTAATCCATCACCAAAAATATTAAAACCTAATACTAATATGGAAATGGCCAACCCTGGAAAAATGGCGATATAAGGTGCAGAGAATAGGAAATCTCTGCCGCTGCTTAACATCGTTCCCCACTCTGGAGATGGTGGCTGCGCACCAAGACCAAGGAATGATAAACCTGCTGCTGAAAGAATGACTGTAGCTAGTCTTAGTGTTCCTTGTACAATAATAGGTGAAAGAATATTCGGTAAAATATGTTTAAAAATAATCGTTAAATCATTCGCTCCTAGTGAGCGGATGGCGTCAATATACTCGAGTCGTTTCACTTCTAAGGTCGAGCCGCGGACAATCCGGGCAAATAATGGAACAGAGTAGGCGCCAACGGCTATCGTTACATTGATTAGACCTGGGCCAAGTGCACTAATAATGGCTAAAGCAAGTAAGATTCCAGGGAATGCTAAGAGAATATCCATGATCCTCATGATGGTGGAATCGATCCATTTTCCATAATAACCTGCGATAAGTCCAAAAATAATTCCAAAAAAGGCACCAAAGATTACGGCAGTAATTCCAATTCCCATCGAAAGCCTGGAACCATATAGGATTCTGCTTAAAATATCTCTTCCTTTATCATCTGTACCCATCCAGTGATCTGCTGAGGGAGGTATTAATTTATTTTCTAATTTAATTTCGTATGGATCATAGGGAGCGAGTAATGGTGCGAAGAGTGCAACAAAAATATAGAAAAGAATGATGATTGCACCGACCATTGCCGCTTTATTCATTGTTAAAATAGATAAGAAATCTTTTATTTTAGATTCTTTAGGGTGATTCATTGTTTGTGTAATGATAACTGGTTGTTCTGTTTTTGCTTCTAGTGTCATGTAAAACCCTCCTTAATTTTTATTTGAAAGAATGAAGTCGTTTCTAGCTGCCATATCCTCCTTTCAGATACTGTTATTTTTTTTGGGATTATGTACAAAATTATCAAAATTTATAGGAAAGTAAATATTTTTTAAATTGTTTGTCAAAATACTTAAAATTTTAGTAAATATTCTGTAAATATTCCAGTTCATCATCTTCTATAATTCAGATAAGGATTTCGAAGGAGGTATGAAAATTACTTTTCCTTTTAAATTCAGAATGTAAATAAACAACAACAAAGGAGAGACGAAAATGGAGAGAAAAAAACGATCCATAAAAAAGGGCTTACTATTAGTTTTAATTGGTTTAATACTAATGGTGGCTCAAGCTTGTTCGACAAAATCAAATTCTTCTAACGAAGAAGCAAGTAAAACAGAGGGGACGAAACAAGGCGGTACATTAAATGTTGTTCGACTTTCTGATGCAACCAAGTTAGATCCACATTTTATTACGGATATCCCATCAGCAAATGTAGTTTATCAAAAAGTCTATCAAGGACTTGTAGTACCAGATAAAGATTTTAAAATTCAACCGCTTCTTGCAAAAGAGTGGACAGTAGTAAATGATACAACGTGGGAATTTAAATTAAGAGATGATGTAACATTCCATGATGGAGCACCTTTTAATGCTGAGGCCGTCAAAGCAACATTTGATCGTTTATTAGATCCTAATACAGGATCGCCGCAGCGTGAGAAATTCTCGATGATTACAGAAGTGAAAGTGGTAGATGAGTATACGGTTCAATTATCGCTTGCCTACCCATATGCACCCCTATTATCCATTTTGGCAAGTCAGGAAGGAAGCATCCTAAGTCCAAAAGCTTTAGCTGAAAATCCTGAAAATTTAGCGCAGCATCCAGTTGGCACAGGTCCATTTGTATTTGAAGCTTGGAAGAGCGGTCAGGAAATTTCATTAAAGAAAAATGAAAATTACTGGGGCAAAAAGCCAAATATTGATGGTGTTGTATTTAAGGTAGTTCCAGAGGATGCTACCCGTCTTGCGATGATTGAAACGGGTGAAGCACACATAAATGACCAAGTTCCTGTTACTGAAATTGAACGAATTGAAGCATCTGAAACAATGGGTCTGTATCGTACAGAGGGACTAGCTGTAGAATATGTTGGTTTTAACACAAAGAAAAAACCGTTTGATGATGTAAAAGTACGTAAAGCAATCAGCCATGCAATTGAAAGAGAAGCAATTATTAAAGGTGTTTACAATAACGTTGGAACTTTGGCAAACGTAGCAATGAGTCCGAAGGTTTATGGACATAGTAAAGAAGTTAAGCCATACAACTATGATTTAAATGAAGCTAAGAAATTGTTAAAAGAAGCAGGTTATGAAAATGGCCTTGAGCTTACATTGTTAACTAGCGATCGAAAAGAACGTATTAATATGGCTGAAGTTATTCAATCTCAATTAAAAGGTATCGGCATAAATGTAAAAATTCAAGTAATGGAATATGGTGCATATATAGAAATGGCCAATAATGGTGAGCATGATTTATTTATCGGCGGCTGGGGTAATGCAACAGGTGACGGAGACTACAATCAGTATAATTTATTCCACTCTGCATCACAGGGTCCTGCAGGAAACCATTTCTACTATAGTAATCCAGTGGTAGACCAAAAGATTGAAGCAGCACGTAAAGAAACAGCTGAAGCAAAACGTTTAAAGCTTTACGAAGAAGTAATGCAAATGGAAATTGACGAAGCAGTTTATATTCCAATCCGTAACTACGAGCACATGGCTGCTCATAGTAAAAACGTAAGTGGTTTTTGGCTAAATGCTGCAAACTATCTAATGATTGATGATGTAGTTATTAAGTAAAGGAATCAAAGGGAAAAGTACTTTTGAAAAAAAGTACTTTTCCTAATTTTCATAATAGGAGGAATAGGAATGACTACTTTTTGGCTAACGAATGTCCGTTTAGAAAAGGGTTTTAAATACGAAAATCATCGTATTGCTGGTACCGAGACGGAAATTTGCCACTTGCAAATTGAGGATGGAAAAATTACCGAAATCACGCAGGAATTACCTGATTCTGATGTAAAACAAATGGATGCAAATCAACAATTGCTGCTCCCATCATTAAGAGATATGCATATTCACATCGATAAAACCTACTACGGCGGACCTTGGAAGGCTTGTACTCCAATCACAAATGGTATTTTTACTAGATTAGAAGAGGAAAAAGAACTACTTCCCAAACTCCTGCCGACAGCACAGGAACGTGCAGAGAAAATGATTGAACTGTATTTGAAAAATGGACATACCCATATTCGGACCCACTGTAATGTGGACCCAGTGATAGGTCTTAAAAATCTAGAGGCAACAGTGAACGCCTTGAAAAAATACGAGGATGTTCTTACATATGAAATCGTTGCCTTTCCGCAGCATGGATTGTTGAAGAGTGACTCTGTCCAATTGATTCGAGATGCGATGAAGAATGGGGCAACACTTGTTGGCGGAGTTGACCCTGCTACAGTTGATCGAAATATTGAAAAATCTTTATATACGATATTTGAAATTGCTGTTGAAAACAATAAAGGTGTCGATATCCATTTACATGATCCAAACACTCTAGGAGCATTTACGTTTGAAAGAATGGCCCATTATACGAAAGAAGCCGGCCTAAAAGGCAGAGCTACCATCAGTCATGGTATAGCATTAGCAGATCTTCAGGGAGAAGCACTGAATGAAATGGCTGCTATTTTAAAAGAACAAGAGATTGATGTAACGACTACAGTACCAGTTAATCGTGCAACCATTCCGATACCAACTCTTGATAAGTTTGGTATTTCAGTATCTGTTGGCCATGACAGTATTACGGATCACTGGTCACCTTTTGGCACTGGGAATACGATTCAAAAGCTAGGAACTCTTGCTGAACGATTCCGTATGTCTGATGAATATTCTCTTGCAACTGCTTTGAAATTTGGAACAGGTGGAGTTACTCCGCTAAATGAAAAAGGAGAGCGCGTTTGGCCAAAGGTTGGCGATGAAGCTACTATGATGCTGGTAAACGCATCATGTTCAGCGGAAGCAGTCGCAAGGAGAGCAGCAGTGGAAGCATTATTTTTCAAAGGGAAAAAGGTTGAAAGTAAGTTAACAGAATCCAATCCAGTTCAAGTTTAAAGGAGGAATGAAAGAATGACCACTCCATATTGGTTAACAAATGTAAGATTAGAAACAGGATATATTCAGGATGGAAAAGGTGTTTACGAAACGAAAACAGAGCTTTTTCATTTGAAAATCGAGGATGGTAAAATTGTAGAGAAGAAATCTAATAGCTTTGCCATTCCACAAGCTGAGAAAACGATTGATGGAAAAGGACTATTAGCTCTTCCAACATTTAAAGAAATGCACAATCACTTAGATAAAACTTATCTTTCTCTTGATTGGAAGGCCCCTATTCCAGCAAACAATTTGGAAGAACGTTTACGGTTGGAAGCTATGGAACTTGAGGAATTAGCTCCAACAGCTAAGCAGCGGGCCAGTGCCATGATTGAGTTACTTCTTTCTAATGGTTCCACTCATATCCGGACACATGTGAACATCGATCCTTATATTGGCATGAAAAACCTAGAGGGTGTAAAAGCTGCGCTTGAGAATTATTCTGATAAGCTGACCTATGAAATCGTAGCATTCCCTCAACACGGTCTCCTAAGAGAAAATGTGATTCCATTGATGAAAGAAGCAATGAGGTCAGGAGCAAACCTAGTCGGTGGTCTAGATCCAGCTGGTATTGACCGTAATATCGAAAAATCACTTTATGAAGTAATGAATCTTGCGACCGAATTTGATGCCGATATTGATATTCATTTACATGATAATGGACATGTCGGCTTTTATACAGTCGATAAATTTGCTGAAATGGTTGAAGAAGCAAATTGGCACAATCGAGCAGCCGTTAGTCATGCTTTTAGTTTAGGAGAAGTGCCGGTACCTCAGCAGGAAGAAATCGCAGAAAAATTAAGCAGACTTGGTATGTCAATCATGTCGACCATCCCAATTACAAAAAACCTTCCGCCAATTGATTTGCTAGATCGAAAGGGTGTAAATGTCTACCTAGGATGCGACGGTTTCTATGATTCTTGGGGACCATACGGAACAGGGGATGTATTAGAGAAGGTAACACGATACGGTGAACTTTATCGAAGAAGTGATGAACGCTCATTAGCACAATCGTTAAAATTTGCGACAGGCGGTCTAACCCCTTTAACGAATGAAGGTGAAGTAGCCTGGCCTCTTGAAGGAGATGTAGCAAGTCTAGTTCTTGTCAATGCAACTTGTTCAGCAGAAGCGGTTGCAAGAACACCGAAGCGTGAGGCAGTTATTTTTCAAGGTAAAGTAGTATCAGGACAATTGTAAATTAAATGCCCCGCTATTTATTAATTAACGGGGCATTGTTTCGTCTTATGAGTCTGTGTGAAGTTTCTTATTTAAAAGTCTAAAAATCTTTAATGCTAATTGGATTTGAAGCAGTTCCTCTGAATTCTTTAAATCAGAATTTAATATTTCTTTGATTTTCTCTATTCTATAGATGAGTGTGTTCCGGTGCAAGAACATTGCTTTTGATGTTTCGCTGATATTAAGGTTATTCTGAAAATAATTCTCTAATGTAATAATGTAGCTTGTTCCATGTAATTGATCGTTTTCAAAAACTTTTCCAAGCCGCTTCATAAAAAATTCTTCTAATTCCATATCTTTAATATTGGAATCTAAAAAGTGATAGATTGAATGATCTTCAAAATGGGATACTCCGCCACTATTTTTAAATTTTTGCATTAATCTTATTGATTCATTTGCTTCTGAAAAGCTTTTATGAAGAGAACGAATCGTTCCGTACTGTCTGCCAATTCCGATTAAGAAGGTAGAATTGGTTATTTGCTTAGTCAGGATACTGTATAGGTTATTAGTGTATTGTTTTGCTTCATAAACAGAAACTGCTGGCCGATTTTCGTGCTGACCAATTAAGATGATGATTCGATTGTTTCGATGGAAGCAGGTAACTTCTCCGTCTGCTTTATTAGCGTAATCATAAATTAAATCAACACATTTTCTAGCCTTATTCTCTAAGCTAACCCTTCTAGCCACCATGTCCTCATACTGCTGAAACTCCTCTGATTCTATATTAATCACAATACAGTAATACATATAATTTGAGTGAAGTCCATGCATTTCACTTAGTGTGTGGATGGTTTCGCTAGAGGTTATTTTTCCAGTTAGCAAATCATCGAAAAAGTCCTGTCTGATTTTTAATTTTACTTCCTCTATTTCCTTGGCTTTTATCCTTTCAAGTGCTATGTTTGTCGATGCTTGTTCTAAAATAATGAAGTCAAATTCAGATAGTTCACTTACTGTTTGCCATACAATTATATATCCATAAATAGAGCTTCCTGCTGCAACAGGCAGGATTCTACATTTTATTTCCATGCCTTCTAAATAATAAATTCGTTTAATTGTCTTTTTTATTTCACTAATATTTTTTGGAATAGAGTCAATGAATTCTTTTGAGAACACGGGTCTATTTTTCACCAATTCAAGACAGTATGAAAGCGGAACTTTATTATTTACATGTTCTGTAAAGTCCACTAGCTTCCATTCTTCATTTACAAAAATAATCGGATTATTAATGGTCTCAGATAACATCGATAAAACTCTATCAATTCCGCCGCCTTCAAGTGTAATTCTAAAAAATAGATTATGTATGTCTAGGGTTTTTCTATTTAATAAATCGTATCTTCCTGATGCTTTTTCATTAATAATCGAGATGACCCTTGATAAAGTATATTCAAATGGTAACTCCAGTAAAGGTAATCCAAGCTTGTTTGCTTGGTCAATCATGTTCTGTGGGAGTTTATCAAAGTATCTTTTCATTTTGATCACTAGTCCGGCACAGTTAATTTCTGAAAGCTCCTTAATGATTCGATTTTGTAATTCTTCATTGTCTTTAAAAATATATCCTGTAGATAATAGCAGTTCATTTGGTGAAAGCCAGTCGAATGCCTCAGGATTTTCAATAATATTAACAATGGTTATCTCATTATTAATTCCTGTTTCCCCAGCTACTATTTTTAATCCATCAATGGCTTTAATTGCAAAAAGGTCTTTAACAGTCAACAATCTTTACACATCCTAAATTATCATTTCATCACTATTTATTGTACAACATGCTCAAATGAATTCAAGTCTTTTTGGTTCCGATAAACAATGACGATTATAGGCATTAGAATTAAAATGGTATATAGAATAAGGGGTAGAAAGTTATTATTACCAAAAAGGGAGGTATATATATCCTGTAGGTATCTTCAGTCAAACTAAACATAAATCATTGTGCATATCGCCTAATTGAATTGGTGTTATTTTGGGCAAGATAACCATAAAGTATTAGAAGTTTTTCTTAAACTTTGTTTTTTTTACTGCCAAATATGATCCGAGCTTTGACACTTTTAGAAATTTGAAAGGTTACTAAATCCTCTATGAATACAGAAAACAAATACTTAAGTGGGTTTCAATGGTTTGTCTATTTGATGGCTAATTCTATTGCACTTCCAATTGTAATTGGAAATGTATTTCTGCTTACTGCAACTGAAATATCAGCTTTAATGCAGCGAACTTTTTTTATCGTCGGGCTTAGTTCGTTTATGCAGGCGAAATTCGGCCATCGATTTCCCATTGCAGATGGGCCAGCCGGTTCTTGGGTAAGTATTTTTGTTATTTTTGCAAGTATTGGCACGCAGCAAGGAATGACCATGATCGAGACATTACAAACACTTGAGGCTGGTTTAATCGTTGCTGGATTATTATTATTTATGCTAGGGATAACAAAGTGGGTTCAACATTTATTGTTTCTCTTTACACCAATTGTAACTGGCACGTTTCTGTTTATTTTAGCCATACAATTAAGTGGAGTCTTTATTAAAGGGATGGTGTCAATAGATAACAGGACCGGTCAGATAGATGTGGTCAGCTTTCTCCTCTCAATTTTTGTTTTTATTATTATTATTATATTTTCTTCAAAAGCTAAAGGGTGGTTAAAGAGCTATGCCATCTTATTAGGAATCTTGGCAGGGTGGATTACATTTCTTGTTTTTGGAAAAGGTCATCTTAGCATTTCAATCTATACTGATTTTATTGAGCTCCCGGAAATTTTCCCATGGGGTTTCCCAAAAATAACTGGGGGTGTATTGGTTACAGCTATTTTATTCACCTTTTTACTTATTTCTAATACATTTGCTGCCATTTCTGCTGCAGAGGAATCAATTCCAAATAATAAAGGACAATTCCATGAAAAACTTATTCGGGGAACGTGGATAGGGGGAGTTTCTCATCTTTTTTCTGCAGTATTCTCAACAATTGCTGTTGTACCATTGCCAGCTACAGCTGGTTTTGTCAGATTAACAAAACAATATCGTATTATTCCTTTTTTGTTTGCTTGTGGGATTATGGTAATCATTTCATTATCTCCTAGTATTGTTGGCTTGTTGGCCACCTTACCTTTACCAGTAGCCAGCGCAGCACTTCTAGCCACACTAATCGAGATGCTTGGAATAGCGATTCGCTCACTGACAAAACAGCCGTTAAATGACAGGAATATTACTATTATTGGGATATCTTTACTATTTGGGATAGGAGTCATGTTTTTACCCGATGAGACCTTTAACGGTCTTCCATATATCATACAAAATATAGGGAAAAATGGTTTATTAGTAGGAACATTTCTAGCGATTATTTTTGAACAACTTTGGAAACCAAAAAATTAAGCTGCAGAGGCATATGTTCTGCAGCTTCACTATTTTAATTGCTGATTTGAGAAAATATATCACATGATCTATTGTTTCATGAACATACATCAATAGGGTGTATAATCAACGTTTGGCGTATATTTATTGGTTGCATTCCATAACAAATATTCATTGATTCCCTGTTCATGTAATGCTCGGATTTGATCTTCTACTTCTTTCTTGCCATAGACCTTATAATTACCATTTCCAAGCCAAGAAGCAGTGAAATCTTGCAGCCATGGCCGAGATATAGGGGGATTATTTAACTTCTTTAATCGTTCCTTTTCAACCTTAGCATAGCCCTCAACGAGGTGATAGGGCTGTAAATCTGGCTTTTGAATACCAAATATGGAGGTCCAATGACTTGGATAAATCATCGCAGAAATGACATCAACATTTTGTGCGATATTCGTGAAATTCTGCCCAATTCCTGCTGCTTCAGGAATGACGGTTGCATTTCCAAAGACATCGACTGAAACCTTCACATTGTAGGGCTTGAGTTTTTCTCTAGCGTATCTTACAAATTCACTTACAGCCCTAACCCTAATCCCTTGAAATGCCGATTTATCGTAGACAAGCTGGTTTTCCACCCTTTCAAACTTCTCAGGAAATCGTACATAATCAAATTGAATTTCTTTGAACCCTAAATTTACTGCTTCTATAGCCAGGCCGATATTATAATCCCAAACTTCCTTAAGAAAGGGGTTAGTGAAGGAATCACCCCGAGCGTTTTTCCATACTCCATTAGTGGTTTTATAAGATAAATTTGGGTACTTATTGGCCAGTACATTATCCTTAAAAACGACAATTCTGGCGATTGGGTAAATGTTATTCTTCTTTAACGTGTTCATGAGTGAAGAAGGATTTGGAATGTATGGACGGCCGATTGAGTAATAGGGTGATTTTTTTGAAGGGATGAAGGTAAGATTCCCATGATCATCTTTAATATCAATAACCATTGCGTTTAAATCGGTACTGTTAACGAGAGAAAGCAATTGATTAAATAAGGGTTTATTTGTATTTGGAGCATTTACATAGATACCTCTGATGGGTTCTGGAAATGGTTTAGAAGCTTGAACAATTTCATGAAATGGAAGGCTGAAGGATAGTAGGATGACATAAAGGGTTAGTAGATATTTTCTCATAACATCGCTCCTTTGTTGTTTATTACCTATTAGAATGTGCAGCAAAGGTGATTTTTATAAAAAAGAGCTATCTTGAAGATCAAGATAGCCCAATTTTTAAAAAATCAATTTCAATCCAACTAAGATAAGTCCGATTAGGAATCCGCAGACGGCGCCATTTACTCGGATCCATTGCAGGTCTTTTCCAACATTGTTTTCAATCATATCAATGAGTGTTTTATTATCGAGTTTTTCGAGATTTTCTGCAACGAGTCTTCCAATTTTCGCATGATTATTATCCACAAAAATAGAAATTTGATTCTGAATCCAAGACTCAATAGCGACGACTTTTTCATTATCTGCTTTCAGGTTTTCAAGTGCCTTTGATAAAAGAGGAAGGAGATAATCCTCGTAAAAATTAGGTACTTCGATAAGGAAACTAGCTTTTTGTTTTAGCTGTTCAACAAATTCCGTGATTTTATCCTCTAACTTCCATTCTGAAATCATTTGTTCCTTTATTGTGTTTAATTCCAAAGCGAGATTTTCGTCGGATTTAATATCTTGTAGTTTTGTATTTATATGAAAAAGTAAGGTTTGCCTATTTTGATTAAAGGGATCACTAAAGCTTTTTACACCTTTTTGTATAAGACCTTGAATAATATTCCCTAATTTCTCCTCATTGACAATGTTCGTAAATGATTTAAGTGCAAATTGCATAAAACCATCTGCTTTGATATTTTCAAGTGCATCTACTGCCATCCTGCCAAGTCTTTCTTTTGTACTTTCCTTTTTTGCCCAGTCATCTACCTCTTTTAGGATAAAATCAAGTGCTTTTTCATCATACTTCCTATTTAGCAGTTGATCAATGGCTAGGGGAAGGTAGTTACTTACATCTAAATCTTTAAGCTTTAATTTCAACTCTTCTGCAATGATGGGTGCCAGCTTTTTACTGTCAATAGAATGAAGTAAATGTTGAATCAAATTAACAACGGCTTTTCTCACGTGTTGTCCGCTTAGAGAATTCTGTGCTAAATGAAATAGCTTCTCGGTAAATGAAATGCTCGATATTTTTTTTCTAATGCTTTCTTTGGTCAGCCAATCATTTTCAAGCATTGAAATAATTGCTGCAATAATTCTTTTTCGGTTTTTCGGTAAAAGTGCTGTATGAGGTATTGGTATACCTAGAGGGTGACGAAATAATGCAGTAACTGCAAACCAATCGGCAAGTCCCCCGACCAACCCTGCTTCAAATCCCCCTTGAAGGATTATTCCCCAAAGGGAATCCTGAAAAGGAAATGTAGCGACAAAACCTACTCCCATTACAGCTAGAGAAATCGTCGCTAAGTGCTTCGATTTATTCTTTTTTCTCGACATCTTTGAATCCCTCATTTTTTTACTAAAGTATGCTAGCTAATGCTATTATCTCAATATCGCAAAAAAAAGCAAAAAAAAACTCCTATCTAATGAGAGGAGTTTTCCATTTTTCTCTTTTCAGGTTTAATATGCGTTATAAGCCCATCTAATTCCGTGATATAAAACTGTGTTTCGGGGGCAGATTTCAAATGTTTTTCTTGAAGTAATTGGTAATAGTTAACTCTTCGATTTGGATCAAAGCGCAGCATCGGGTATTCCTTGTGTTCCTTGACGAACAAGTCTACTGCTTTTTGAACCATGTCCATTTCAACAGGAATTTTCTTGTCCTTTTCCTCAAAAAGATCATAGGTTTCTTTAGACATATAATACCTATTAGAAGGAATCCCGCCTAAAATATTGGCAAGCTGTTTAAAATCGATACTGTTATCGTCCTGGACAATAATCGTACGGTATACACCTTTTGGCAGATTATCTGAAAATTGTCTCACAGCTTTCCGAACTTGATCAATGGTGACATCAATAATGGGATGGTCATTAGTCTCTTTTTGTACTCTTTCTATGTCGAAATCTTTCTGAGAAATGTCTTTTACAGGCTTTTTAAAATACTTTTGGACCATTACGTACCCAGTAAGTCCTCCAATTCCAATTCCAATAAAAGTAAATATTACGGTTAGCCACGGTTGAAAATCGAATTGGGCATCTAAGAAAAAGCCAAGTTTATAAAACCCAAAGACTGTTAAGGCGATTGTTAACCCAAATACCATGTTTAGTGAAAGGGTTTTCATTAAAAAGTTTGAAAACTCGTTCCAATGTTGATCGTTAAAGTTTTTTTCATTGTTAAGAAATTTTCTAACCTCCTTTTTCATTTCTTCTGACACTTTGTTTTCTTCGAAGAAGGACTCTAAATATTCACTTTTCGTTTTATCATTATTTTTTAAAATACAAGCTGTTTTCTCTGTTTTTCCTTTTGTGTAATGAATGTAAATATATTTTTCTTCAAAGCCCAATTCAAGATTCTCTGTTACTCTGCCTAAGTATTTGGTAAACTTGTGTTTCATATTTTACGCCCCCTTACTATCTTTATGCACAAATGATTGGGAACGGAATGATTTCTCTTTCACTTCCATTAGTATTTCTTTAGACTGGGCTTTCTCGTCCAAAATCATTAACCTGGCTTCGTGCTCACTATGCTTTATGATTTCCCTGGCATCTTTTCTAGCTTGCTTAAGAACTTCGGTACTAAGTTCCAGATTTTTCTTAGCTTCCTGCTTATATTGTTCTGTTAGTTGAAGCTGATTTTCAATATGTTGTTTTCTGCTATCCAAGACACCAACTAACTTCTTGAAAACAAGTTTTTTTAAAATAAAGACTAAAACAGTAAAAATAAGAGCTTGATAAATCATGGTTCCAAAAGAGATGGGGAGTCCAAACAGTGGATAGCACCGATGAAGACACAGAATGCCTGCCAAATGAGGAGAGGAATAGCTGCTTGTGAAGCAACAGCAAATCCATGGGTTACAGCACCAGCAAGTAGAGCAAGCATTACTTCCCCAGCATATATATTACCAAATAATCTTAGCCCTAAGGTTAAAGTTGTAGCAAATTGTTCCAAAATATTAATGGCAAACAAAGCTTTAAAGGGTTTGAAAGAGCTGGTAAAGTAATGATTAAATCCGTTTAGATGAATGTCGATGAAATGTGTGTAGGCAATGATCATGATGGCTAATGTCATAGTGACATGAGCATCAGCGGTCGGGGAGCGCCACCATGAAACGGGGGGTTCTTCAATGGTTATGATGGAAAAAGGGACACCTAAAAGATTGGCAATAAACAAATACATTAAAAGAGATACCCCAGTAGACAAAATAAATAAATTGTTGTTAGGACCCATTGAATTATTCATGATATCCCTAACAAAGTCCATGATCCATTCCATAAAGTTTTGCCATTTTTTAGGTATCCCTTTTGTGAGGTTTCTTGTAGCAAGGTAGGCTATCAGAAAGACCAAAATCGAAGCGATAGTGGTGGTCAAGATAATGGATAAATCGAAGGTTAAATTAAATAGTACTACTTGTGGCCTAGAATGTTCCATGATGTCTAACCCCTTTCTTATAGTAGGTTAAATAAGCTTTACTGCTTAAACACTAAGAAATATGTACTAGGTTGCGCTTTCATTATAAAGCTAATCAAATGTTATTGCAACATAGTTCATAAATTATTGCTAATTTTCTGAATAATTAAGTTAGCATGGTTACAAACAATCTTAAGATATAGTTAGTTATACAATTTATATTGTTCAGAATAGGAATAATAAAGGAAAAAGGGCAGCCAGTTAAGATGGCTGCCCTAAGTTGTCTTTTGGAGGAGAACTAGTTTATCGCCATAGTCTCCTTAAAAGTTATTTGAATTTCATTCATTTCGTCGTTATAGGAAAGGCAGGTTTCAGTATCCTCGAAGAACCATACATCATTTCCTTCTACATAGAAGTTAATCCCATTAATTTCTTTCATAAAGCCAACATTTGATGGTGCCTCTGCTGAAAATGCAAGGCTAAAGCCCTTGTTTTTTTCACCGAAACCACTGTATCGTGGAAACATTCTTACGGTATTGATCTCGAATTCATTTGTAAACCACTTTGCAGCTTTTTCATCAATTGAAATTAACATAATATGCACCAACCTTTTCAAAATGGTAATATCCATAACTAAGATTGAAAATCTGGAAATTTAAAAGAAATGGTTTTCACTTCTTATGATATAAGATTAAGGCTTTTTGTTAGGATTGCATGTGATATTTTTCACAAGGAAACCTCTTATAGGACTGATTTTATAAATCGTTCATATTTCCGCAATAATCATATAAAAGGTGGATACTAAAATAAAAATCGTTCAGTATTGTTTTGGAATTTGTAACATATTTAAAGTGTTAAAGATGATAAAATATATTTACTACGAAAAGGGAGTTATTACAATGGAGCAAAAACTTGATAAATTGACTGAGAACATATCCGATATAAAAACGTTAATTCATACTTTTAATAAAACCTTAGAAAATATTGAGCACAGACTTTCCCGATTGGAGCAAATGGACAGTATTGAGCATCGAGTAGAGGTTAACCAGATTGACTTGTCAGATATAAAAGAATCACTGCAGCGTATTGAAGAGGTACAGAGCACTGTAGTAAAAGAAATAAAGAATCATTCAGGAAATGGTGAGCATATTCAACATATTAATCGTCGCCTGGATTCGCACCTCATTAAATTAGCCCGAGCAGAAGAAGATATCATTATCTTAAAAAATAAATAATTACAATAAAAAAAGATCAGAAGCGTATAAATCTGATCTTTTTTATTATTTGGCTGTGTTAAATTTGTCCGTTGATTTGTGCTCCACTAAGGAATGCTTCTTCGAATAATCACCGCAGG
>NZ_NPDD01000079.1 GCF_002272245.1 Bacillus sp. 7884-1
GCGCCTGCGGGGTCTCCCCTGTCCCGTCCTCCTGCAGGAGTCTCGTGTCTTCCGCACAAATCAACTTAGTTCTAATATCGATATTTTCCTTTAACACAGTCTATAATGTAACCGTTTACAAAATTATTTAAATAGTGATTTAACACCTTTAAACAGTAGAGCCAGTGAAAAGATAATGATTGCTAAGGCGCCAACGATATCAAAAAGTGGACCTAAGAAACTTAAAAATGATACTGGTTCAAAGCTCATTAAAGCAAATCCAGAAAGTATAGACGCTAAAAATAAGAAAATTAATTCCATGGTAATTTCTCCCCCCTTTAGTTTAGAATATGAATTCCAAGGGGGAGGTGATTGGATTTTAGAGGAAATATTACGATTTTATTACAAAAAAACAGACCGTAATTGGCCTGTTTTAGTGGGTCTATTTTTAGGAGAGTACCTCTGTTTGTGACAAAGAAATTTTATTTTCGCTAGGTTCTTCATCATTGACTTTCTTTGTTACCTCAATATATTTAATGTGATGCTCCTCCATATCGAGTATTTTAAAGCTATATGATTCGTGATGGATGGAGTCTCCCTCTTTTGCTTCATAATTTTCAGTTAATATCCAGCCGCCAATGGTGTCTATATCTTCATCATCTATGTCGACTCCCAATAAGTCATTGACTTCTGTTACTAAAACCTTTGAGTCGATAATATAGTGATGTTCCTTTATTTTACGTATCATTGGAATTTCATCGGAATCAAATTCATCGCGGATTTCACCAACAATTTCCTCGAGAATATCTTCAACCGTAACCAATCCCGATGTTCCGCCATATTCATCCATTAATATAGCCATATGCATTCGATCTTTCTGCATTTTAACAAGTAAATCATGGATGGGAATCGTTTCAATTACTCTAATAATTGGGCGGGTATAATGCTCCAGCGTTTTCGTTGAAAGGGTTTCTTTACTAATTAAATCTGTCACCATTTCTTTAATATTAACTAGACCAATGATATGGTCTTTATCACCATCAATAATCGGATATCTCGTATATTTTTCCTCACGGATTACTTGGAGAAAAGTATCTAATGTATCATCTTTTGATAATGAAACGATTTCCGTCCGGGGAACCATAATTTCTTTGGCAATCCGGTTATCAAATTCAAAAATTTTATTTACATACTTAAACTCAGATTGGTTAATTTCGCCGCTTTTATAGCTTTCAGATAGGATAATTCGAAGCTCTTCCTCTGTATGTGCCATTTCGCTCTCAGAGACTGGCTTAAGACCAAAAATGCTCGTTACGATCCGTGCTGACCCATTTAATAACCAAATAAAGGGATACATCACTTTATAAAAGAGAATTAAAGGCCGTGACATAAGAAGAGTAATCATTTCAGCTTTCTGTATAGCCAGTGTTTTAGGTGCCAGCTCTCCGACGACAACATGTAAAAATGTAATGGTAAGAAAGGCAATCACAATGGATAAGATGTGGGAAACACCCTCAGGGATCTCCAGCCCATTAAAAAGGGGAGCGAGTAAATGCTCAATCGTTGATTCCCCAATCCAACCTAAAGCAAGGGCAGTAATGGTAATTCCTAACTGACAGGCTGAAAGATATTCATCCAAGTTTGAAATTACCTTTTTTGCTGAAATAGCACTCGAATTACCTTCCTCAATTAACTGGTCAATTCTTGAACTTCGGATCTTGACAATAGCAAACTCTGAAGTTACAAAAAAGGCAGTTAAAGCAATTAAAATGGCTATGATAACCAAGTTAAATATGTCCAAATAATTTCCCTTAGCTCGTTAAATACGAGTTAAGGAGTCACCTCCTAGTAATTTAAAAAAATTAACTCGGTACATTCAAAAGGGATTTCATCAAGACTGAATTTAGCATCATTAGATTCGTTGTGAATTTCTCTTTCTGCAGGTCATCTAATTTTTCAACAACTGGGATTAAGTCCACTAAATCATTTTGTAACTGCTGCATTTGCTGCGATACTGCATCTACATGTTTCTCCACTTCTGAATCACGAATTTTTTTGTCTTTCTTCCTATCTAGTTTTCTTTTAATCTCGTCAAGTGGATAGTGTAAACTCTTACACTCTTCAATAAATTTTAAATCCCTTAAGGATTCATCAGAATAAATTCGATAATTAGATTTGGAACGATCCGCGTTTAATAAACCAATTGATGTATAATAATCAATTGTCCGTTTAGAAACCATTGCAATTTCTGCTAATTCACCGATACGATAGACAGCCCCATCATATCACCTCGGATAACTAAATTTTAAAACAATTATAGTAAATTACAACTGTACAGTCAAACGTTCTGGTTAGCATATTAGTTGGTATCAACATTTTATGAAAAAAGTCTTGTCTATATGAATTGGAAAATTATAAATTTTCAAAAAATATTAGAAATAAACGTCTCCTACATAGGAGACGCAGCAAGAGGTAATTTAAGTGTAAAAACGGTTAATTCTGGAGTTGAAAGACAGGTTAAATCACCCTTATGTTTTTCAATGATTTCTTTACAAACAAAAAGTCCAAGACCAGTGCCAAGTTTTTTGGTTGTAAAGAATGGCTCGAATATGGTTTTACTTAATTCTGAAGGAATCATTGGACCATTATTGGAAATGGAGAAAAGAACATGTGTATGATTCTCTATATGACTTTTAATCTCAATAATTGGATTAGAGATTCTGTGATGATTTAACACGTCAATCGCATTAAATATAATATTAATGAGTACTTGCCGCATTTCATCCGCATACCCATAAAGAGTGATTTCATCGACTATTTCTTTCTTGATTTTTACTTTACCGTCTAAAATACTCGGATATAAGAAATTTAAGACTTCATCAATTAATTTATTTAGGTGAAACTGCTCTTTTTCTTTTCCAATTAGTTCTTTTTTAGATAAAAGTAAAAATTGCGAAATCCGGAAATTTAGCTGTTCTAACTCACTTGAAATAATCTCTAAATATTTCATTTTAGGATGGTCAGCCTTAAGCAGCTGAACAAACCCCTGTATCGAAGTTAGAGGGTTTCTAAATTCATGAATAAAACTAGATGTCATTTGTCCAAGAAGTGTTAATCGGTCCTGATGAGTTGAATCTATAAACATTGTTTTTTCTTCAATGATTTTGTTTTTAGCCTCTGTATAATGTGTAACCGCAAAATATAGAAATTTATCAAAAGTGTAATTTATCTTATTAATCGATACCTGAAGGTCATCCCACTGAAGACCAGCCCTGCTTAGATAACTGTATAACACACTTCTGCCAAGATTAACATTATAAACAAAGTCACCAATATTAATATTCGCCAGTGCTCTTTCCTCAGAAATTTCAAGAGCATATTTTTTGATAATCTCTAATAGCTCTTCTTCACCCATTGTATGCATAGTTAAAATAACATTAAATAAAGCAATTCCATTTTCACGTATTTTTTCTTTATAGGGATCTCCGTTAGAAATGACAATGGACTTTTCCCACTCACGTACTAAACTTTCTTTATTTTCATCAAAAAAGGCTATTAATTCCGTTTGTACTTCAGATAACATTACAGTTTTCCTCCTAAGACAATGCCAAACTGACTAGTTATTTTTATTATACCATGTATGGAAGTTTTTCCTTGTAAAAGTTCTATAAAAATAGTATATTCGTTATTGAAATCAATTAAATATTTCCACAGGGGGAGCTGCTTTTAGCGGCTGAGAGTGAACGTTCGAGTTCTGACCCTATGAACCTGTTAGTTAACGCTAGCGTAGGGATGTGGTTTGCCAATTATTAAAAGCTAACAATGCAGACAATCCTAACTGTCCTGCATTGTTTTTTTTTGTTTATAAGGCGCCATATTAATTCTTAGGAGTAATACCTGTCGAACGTTCTCCAATATACAAACTATAGGGGGAACATGTATGGAAAAAAAACGTAGTAACACATTATTTTTAGTTGAAGTAGCCGTATTTTCTGCACTTGCTTATTTATTGGATCTTGTTTCGGGGCTATTATCATTAAAGATATGGCCACAAGGCGGTTCGATTTCAATCGCGATGATTCCGATATTCCTAATGTCATTTCGTTGGGGTATAAAAGGAGGAATCTTGTCTGGATTTTTACTTGGTATACTTCAATTCATCCTTGGCTTTTCTCAAATTTATACACTTCTTCAAGGGATAATTGATTATGGAATTGCTTTTTCAGTTGTTGGGTTAGCAGGTATTTTTGCCTCACAAGTGAAGAATTCTCTTAAGAATAATTCAAGAAATTGGGTCACATTTGTTCTTTTAGGAACGTTATTAGGAAGTGCTTTGCGATATCTTGCTCATGTGTATTCGGGTATTGTATTCTTTGGTGAATATGCACCTGCTGGTCAGCCAGTTGCTGTTTATTCCTTTGTTTACAATGGAACCTATATGCTTCCTAGCTTTATCGTTTGCGCAATCCTTGTAATCCTTGTCATTAGTGCAGCACCAAAAAAAATGATATAAGTGGAAAAATAGAAAAGTCTGTGACTTTTCTATTTTTTTTTCAAACTTTTGTCACAGAATAAGCGATTGTTCAATGGTAAAATGAGGTTATAAATAAAGATAATCATTCTCAATTAACTTGTGTTAGGGTGATAAGGATGTTCGGTTCGTTTAAAATTGGAGAAAAAGGAAAAATAATTAATATTTCTAAGGTTGGCCGCCTAGTCCAAAGAAGGTTGTTGGACCTAGGAATAACAGAAGGATCTGAGGTCTGTGTCAAATGTGTCATGCCTTTTGGTGGACCAGTCATGATTGAGTCTTGCGGACAGTGTGTAGGGCTCCGTCGCAAAGAAGCGTGTTTAATAGAAGTGGAGAGAATTTAATGGAAATCGCCCTAATTGGAAACCCAAATACCGGAAAAACCTCATTGTTTAATAATCTTACAGGATCCTACGAGTATGTGGGCAACTGGAGCGGTGTTACAGTTGAAAAGAAAGTCGGGGTTTTCAAGAATCAAATAGGAAAATTAATTGATTTGCCTGGAATCTATTCCTTGAATCCATTATCAAAGGATGAAGGAGTCGTAACCACTTACTTCTTAGAGGAACAGGTTGATAGACTGTTAAATATTCTGGATGCTTCTCAATTAGAACGGAATTTACATTTAACCTTGCAGCTGCTCGAATATGAGAAACCTGCCCTGATTGGTTTGAATATGATTGATGTCGCGAATAACCGCGGTATTAAAATAGATACAGATAAGTTATCCCAGATTTTGGGTGTACCCGTTGTACCCGTTGTAGCAAGAAGTGGTAAAGGCTGCGACCGTTTAATAGAGGTTATCTCAACAAGTTCGAATCACTCAAAGGTGAAAAAACATGTTTACTATGGAAAAGCAGTCGAGGATGCGATAACCAAATTAAGTATGGAACTAATTGGAAAAACAGAGCATTCACCAAGATGGCTTGCTATTCAACTTTTTGAGGGGAATGAATACGTAAATCATTATCTTTCTGATCTTTTAGAACCTAGTAAACTAGTACCACTCGTTTTAAATCTAGAATCAGTCATAAAACAAGAAAATAGCCATGTGAAATCGCTGGCAAACTATATTTATATGAAGAGAAAAGAAGTTATTGAAAAAATACTAGAGGCATCAGTTCAAAAGGTGAGTACCGTTGTCCCTTTGTCTGAAAGAATTGACGCCATTGTAACCAATCGCTATTTAGGAATGCCAATCTTCCTAATATGTATGTATTTGATGTTTATGCTGACCTTTGATTGGCTGGGTACCCCATTATCTGATGTATTGGATGGGATATTAACAGGACCAGTGTCCACGGGTTTTGAAGCACTCCTTGGCGCTATTCATGCTTCAGACTTTATACATGCATTGATTATTGAAGGATTGATTGCTGGTGTCGGCGGGGTACTGGTATTTGTTCCACAGATATTTATTCTCTTCTTTTTTATTTCCCTATTAGAGGATTCTGGCTACATGGCAAGGGTTGCCCTCGTAATGGACCGAATTATGGAGTCTGTTGGGCTAAATGGAAAGGCATTTATTCCAATGATGATTGGGTTTGGCTGTAATGTTCCAGGAATTATGGCTGCAAGGACGATTGAAACACCACGTGAGAGACTTATGACCATATTATTGACACCCTTGATGTCATGCTCTGCCCGCTTACCGGTTTATACATTATTTGTTGGAGCATTTTTTGTGGGTCATAAAGCACTAGTGGTATTAAGTCTTTATGTTCTAGGAATCGTTGTCGCTTTACTACTAGCGAAAATATTTACGAAAACATTATTAAAATCAGAAACGTCTCTATTCGTTATAGAATTGCCGCCATATCGTCTCCCACAGGTTCAATCGCTTTGGAGAAGTACCTGGGATAAGGGAAAAGGCTTTGTTAGAAAAGCAGGAACCTTCATCTTTGCCGGCTCCGTTTTCATTTGGCTGTTATCGTATGCCGGGCCGAATGGATTAAAAGTTGATATGGATGATAGCTTTTTGGCAGCGATAGGGAATTTGTTTGCACCGCTATTAGAGCCAATAGGATTTGGTACTTGGCAGGCAGCCGCCTCATTAATAACAGGATTCTTAGCAAAAGAAGCTATCATTTCAACTATGAATATTATTTACTTTGTTCCAGAAAATGCGAGTCTGCAAGGTTTATTGAGTGATTTTTACACACCGCTGGCTGCCTATAGCTTTATGGTTTTTATACTATTATATATTCCATGTTTAGCCACGGCCGCAACCATCTATAAAGAAACAGGCTCAAGGAAATGGACTGTATTTTCTATCCTTTACGCACTATTTATTGCGTATGTTTTATGTTTGGTCATTTATCAGGGCGGTAAATTGTTTGGTCTAGTCTAATTAGGTAGGTGTTCCGTATGATAGCAAATATAGGTAGTTTCATAATAGGCGCTGCGATTTTTGGTTATGCGGCATGGGCATTAGTGAAGTTTATTAATAAATCGAAAAAAGGAAAATGTGCGGCATGTGATCTTGAAAAGTCTTGCTCTACTCAAAGTCAATGTGGCATTCAACCAAAATAAAAGGATGAAACTGCTATCATTTAAACGATAGCAGTTTTTTCTTTTAAATATAAGGCAACTTGTGTAAAATTACACTAGTAGGTTTTTGAAAGAAGGTTTTAGCATGAATAGAGAAGAAATCATTATGCTAGTTTCAGATAAATTGCGATTGATTCGTACAGAAGCAGGCTATACTCAGGATAAAATGGCAGAAATCATTGGAGTATCAAAGAAAACACTTGTACAGATTGAAAAAGGAAGGGTCCTTGCAGGCTGGTCTACTGTTGTTACCATATGTGCTTTATTTAGAGAAACAGAAACGGTCCAATTTCTATTTGGAAATGAACCGCTCGAAGTTTTGGAGACAGTTGCTCGCGAAGGAATTGATTATCGGAAAATGAAAACGTTTGGAGGACGAATTTGGTGGCGTGAGGTCGCACGGAAAAATGGATTCATCCTTCAACAGAATATCCTTAGCAAGCATTTCCGAATATTGGATGACAAACATTATCGGGTATACAGCAGTTTTGACGAAAAACAATCAAAAATAAGATTTAAAGAATTAACAAAGAACGAATAAGAAAAAGCATTCGAATTTTTTTCGAGTGCTTTTTTTGGATAATTTTTCCCTATATTGGGAAAAAGAAAATGATGTCCTTCATTCTATTTTTATTTTTGTAAGGAGGAGCTATGAAAAAGGTAGTGAATAATTGGAAGCGATGGCATATGAACCAATTAATGGTTCTCTCGTTTTCGCTTTTAGTTTTGGGCTTTCTAGGTATCGTATATGCTTATTCAATGGATTTAGATATTTCTTCACTTAAGAATGAACTTCCACAGGCAACCGTATTTTATGATTTGAATGGAGAGGTTGCCAGTAAGGTTTCAGCAAATAAAAATGAAGGTGTTCCAATCAATCAGATACCTGACTCCATGAAAAATGCAGTCATTGCAATAGAGGACCACCGATTCTATGAGCATCATGGCGTCGATTATATTGGTATCACAAGAGCACTGATAAGGGATATTAAAGCTCGCGGTATGGTTGAAGGCGGTAGTACCATAACCCAGCAATTAACGAAAAATACACTGCTTACCTCTCAAAAAACATTAAAGAGAAAAGTAGATGAGGTATTCCTAGCCATGCAAATTGAACGACAATACAGCAAACAGGAAATCCTTCAAATGTACTTAAACCAGATTTATTTTGGTGATGGTGCTTGGGGGATAAAGCATGCAGCACGAAATTACTTTGCAAAAGATGTCAAGGATTTGTCCATAAGTGAATCGGCATTGCTGGCAGGGTTAATTAAAGCACCTTCTGCTTTAAATCCCTATCACCATTTAGAAAAAGCAACGCAAAGGAGAAATCTTGTTTTAACACAAATGAAGAAACAGGGATATATAACAAACCAGCAGTATGAACAAGCAATGAATGAAAAAGTATTGTTAAATGATAAAGGTGGAGACCCGTTCCGCGGGAAGTATCCTCATTATGTTGACCAAGTCTTTGAAGAGGCGATTAACGTATATCATTTATCACAGGATGAATTACTAACTGGCGGATATCAGATTTATACCGAGCTTGATTCTACTATGCAGAATGCTATGGAGAAAACCTATCAAAAAGACGATTTATTCCCAAAAGGCACTGATAAAATGGTCCAAAGCGGTGGAATATTAGTTGATCCCAAAACAGGTGGAATCCGAGCCATTGTTGGTGGTCGCGGAGAGCACACTTTTAGGGGATATAATCGAGCAACTCAATTAAAGGCACAGCCAGGTTCAGCCATTAAACCGCTCGCGGTCTTTACTCCTGCACTAGAAAATGGCTGGAAAATAACCGATATGCTAAAGGATGAGCCAATGAGCTTTGGTGAATATGAACCAAGCAATTACAACCATGAATATGATGGGGAAGTTCCTATGTATGAAGCAGTAAAGGATTCAAAAAATGTTTCGGCTGTCTGGTTATTAAATGAAATTGGGATTGAAAAGGGCTTAGATTCGGCCAAACGGTTTGGAATACCACTAGAAAAGGGTGATCGCAACCTATCACTTGCACTTGGAGGTGTAGAAAAAGGAGTATCTCCGTTGATTATGGCTGAAGCCTATTCTGCCTTCCCAAATAATGGAGTTCGAATGAAAGCCCATGTTATCAAAAAGATTGAAGATGCAGAAGGAAACATCGTTGCAGTATGGAAGGAAAAAAAGGAAAGGGTCAGCACAAAAGCTGTAACCGATCACATAAACACTATGCTGCTTGGCGTCGTTGACCACGGTTCTGGAAAAAACGCTCAAATACCAGGTAGAGAAATGGCTGGGAAAACAGGCTCAACACAAGTACCAATTGAAGGAGTTAAAGGTGTTAAGGATCAATGGTTTGTAGGCTATACCCCACAATTAGTTGGAGCGGTCTGGGTTGGCTACGATAAAACCGATGAAAAACACTACTTGAACACCACTAGCAGTGCGGGTGCAGCCATTGTATTTCGTGAAGTCATGAAGGAGGCATTAAAAGATACACCTTCAACCAGCTTTGATGTCCCTCGCATTGATGGGTTGATACAAAAGAAGCAAGAGGAAGAAACAGAAATGAACCTAGATACAATTGAAGAGCATTTTAATAAAGGTGCGAGAAAATGGGAAGAAAAATGGAGAAAGCAAAAAGAAAAATGGGAAAAGCGATGGAAAAGAATAGGTCCTAAGATGAATCATTAATGGTAAGGCACGAAGATATTCGTGCCTTTTGTGTTAGAAATTTTTATAATCAATAAAAATATTATAAAATATGAACGAAATTAATACTTTCACGTCTTATACATAAATAGAAAAAGAGGGATAGATGGGGGAAAGAGAGGACAAGTGTGATGGATCCGTTAATAAAAAGTGCAAAAGAAGGGGATCATCTAGCATTTGCCATGTTGTTTAAAGAAAATTATCCATTCCTTGTAAAGTATTTAATGAAAATTACAATGAATCCAGATATGGCAGAGGAACTTGCACAAGAAACAATGGCAAAATGTATACAAAAAATTCATCTCTATAATGGTCAAAGCAAATTTTCCACTTGGCTGATTTCCATTGCTACCAATGCCTATATTGACCAATGTAGAAAACAAAAGCGAGAAAACAAATGGAAAGGACAAGAAGAAGTTTATCGAAAGCTGAAATGGCATTTTGAAAGCCGTAATGAGGAATGGAACGATGCGTTGGAGGCATTAGGTAAATTGCCAGTAGACGTTCGGGTTCCCATTGTGCTGAAGCATTATTATGGTTACTCCTATGATGAGATTGGTGAATGGATGAAAATATCCTCTGGAACGGTGAAATCAAGAGTTCATAATGGAATTTTGGCGGTAAGAAGGGAGCTGAAACTAGGTGAAGAAACAGAAGGTCGTCATACTCGACAACGAACAACAAAATAAACATGACTTGGATGCTATTCACATGATGCAAGAAGGTTTGAGCAAGGTGGATCAATTCCCTGTCTATACTCCGGATCTCCAGTGGTTTGAAAGCATGGTACGAACTGAGAAGGAAAATAGCAGAAAAAAATTAAGGAAAGAACTATCCTTATTTCTAATAATTGCATTATTTATCTTAAGTGGAATCATTGTTTCTTTTTATCAAATGCCAGTTGTTTTTATTTTCATTCAAATCATTACTCCGGTGTTTATTGCATACTATACAATTTCTAGGTTTAGTAAGAAGGTGAAAATCAATGAGTAATGATTACTCACCAACTCTGATTATTGTTGTTGCTGCTATTCTTTTACTCCAAAGTATCTTTTTATTCTTAGATGCTAGGAAACGAAATCACAACTATTGGTTATGGGGAATCGTTGGTCTCATTCAAGCTCCAATGCCAACCCTTTTTTACTTAATATTTATTCGTAAAATCTTTCGAAAAAGGGCAGAATAAGCAGATTGGAAAATTCTGAAAAATGGGAATTGACATTTAAATAATCTGGTGATAATCTAACAAAGGATGAAAAAAAAGGAAAAGGAGGGTTACGAGATGATTGTACTACACAGCACTTTATCAGCAACTGAATACTTGAATGTAACCTGCTCCATTATGATCTCTTTTTAATTAGTCCGTATTTTAATTAGATGATAATCAAAACACAGGTTGCGTTCTTTTCGTACGTAACGTGTGTTTTTTTGTCTCTTTTTTTAGTTTTGAGGCATACTGCACTATTGCGGTATGTCTTTTTCTTTTGCATAGGGGGGAACAGTATGTTTTCGGTTTTAAAGAAATTGAGTTGGTTTTTTAAAGAATATTGGAAGCGTTATGTCATTGCCATTTCCTTATTAATTCTAGTTGGAATCTTAGATGTAGTACCGCCTAAATTAATTGGTATGGCCATTGATGATATTCAGGTTGGCGAAATGAGTAATGGGAAAATAGGAAAATATGTGGGTTATCTTTTCTTAATAATGGTTTTTTCATATGGAATAACCTACGTTTGGATGTATAAATTATTTGGCGGTGCCTTTCTTGTAGAAAGAAAGTTAAGATCGAGGTTTATGAAACATTTATTAAAAATGTCTCCAACCTTTTATGAAAAAAATCGAACGGGCGATTTAATGGCGAGAGCAACAAATGACCTAAAGGCAATATCTATTACCGCAGGCTTTGGGATATTGACGCTAGTCGATTCAAGCGTCTGGATGCTTACGCTAATCATTACCATGGGACTATTAATTAGCTGGAAGCTAACGATTGCAGCAATCCTGCCTCTTCCGATTATGGCTTATATCATGCAAATTTACGGGAATAGAATTCATAAGCGCTTTATGGAAGCACAGGATGCGTTCGGGGAGTTAAATGACCGCGTTTTGGAATCTGTTGCAGGTGTTAGAGTTATCCGTGCCTACGTTCAGGAAGAGGCAGATGGCAGAAGGTTCCACCAATTAACAGAGGATGTCTTTGAAAAAAATATCAAGGTTGCAAGGATAGACTCTTTATTTGACCCAACAGTAAAAATACTGGTCGGATTAAGCTATATGATTGGTCTTGGTTATGGTGCCTATTTAGTCTTTAATCAGGCTATAACCTTAGGTGATCTTGTTGCCTTCAATGTCTATTTAGGGATGCTAATTTGGCCGATGTTCGCGATAGGCGAATTAATTAATATCATGCAGCGGGGAAATGCATCCTTAGATCGGGTAAATGAAACTCTTTCCTTTCAGGAGACCGTGGAGAATCCTGCCCAGCCTATTAAGGTAGAAAATCCAGAGCGGATTGATTTTGAAAAGGTAACGTTTCGATATCCTTCATCTAAGGAGGATAATTTAACGAATATTTCTGTACAATTACTCCAGGGGCAGACATTAGGTATTGTTGGAAAAACAGGAAGTGGAAAAACAACATTTATTAAACAGTTGTTAAGACAATATCCTCTTGGAAGTGGAGACCTTTCCATCTCAGGTGTTCCGCTTAAAGAGCAGACACTGCATCAAGTTCGTAAATGGATTGGTTATGTACCTCAGGACCATGTCCTTTTTTCAAAAAGTGTAAAAGAAAATATTCTTTTTGGGAACAGTCAAGCAACCGAAGAAGAATTGGAGAAGGCCATCGACTTATCTGCACTAAGAAAGGATTTAGAAATGCTCCCAGAAGGGTTAAAAACTCTTGTGGGTGAAAAAGGAGTCGCACTTTCTGGTGGTCAAAAGCAAAGAATTTCAATCGCACGTGCGCTAATAAGAAATCCTGAAATCCTTATTCTTGATGATTCCTTGTCTGCAGTTGATGCAAAAACAGAAAAGAGAATCATTGACAATATTCGTGAAATACGAAAAGACAAAACAACCATTATCACGACTCACCGAATGACAGCCGTTCAACATGCAGACCAAATCCTTGTTCTTGATGATGGCAAGATCATTGAAGAAGGAACTCATGAACAGCTGCTTGCTAGGGATGGCTGGTATAAAGAACAATATTTACGACAACAAGTTGAAAATATTCTTGAAGAGGAGGTGACGGCATGAGTACAGGCCGGCGATTAACCCAGTATGCCTTAAACTACAAAAAAATCATTATTGCTGCACTATTCATGCTGAGCATTTCCGTAGCTACTGATTTGGCAGGTCCATTCATTGCAAAAAATATTATCGATGAACACATTTTAGGCATCGAGTCCGTTTGGTATGAGAGTAATGAGGGAAATAACACAGTAGAATATAACGAGCAATTTTATAAGAAAGAAAAGAACTTCTCCAACGGTGAAGAAAAGGGGAAGGAAGTTAGAATTTTGCAGGTTGGAGCAAAGTTTGTCATTGTGGAAGAAAAGATTGAATTCGATGGGAAAAGAACATTTGAAAATGGAATCATAACACTTCAAAAAGGAACGAAGAAGGTTGAATATGACGCAAAGGAATTTACCAATCGGGAGATATTGGCGTTCTATCAACTGGAGATTCCAGGGATTATTAAACTGCTGATAATTTATTTCTGTCTTTTAGTGATATCTGCTATTTTCCAATATGGACAGCGGTTCCTGCTGCAGAAGTCAGCAAATCGGATCATTCAAAAAATGCGGGAGGATGTATACGGCCAAATCCAACGGCTTCCAATCCAATACTTTGATAATCTTCCGGCTGGAAAAGTGGTTGCTAGGATTACGAATGATACAGAAGCAATACGTGAATTATATGTGACTGTATTAGCCCAATTTTTCACCAGTGCTATTTATATCACAGGAATATATGCGGCCTTATTTATCTTAGATGTGAAGCTGGCTGCCATTTGTTTATTACTTTTGCCAATCCTTTATGGATGGATGTTATTATATCGAAAGTTTGCTTCAAAATACAATCACGTTATCCGCTCTCGAATAAGTGATATCAATGCGACTATTAATGAATCAATCGGCGGTATGAGTATTATTCAAGCCTTTCGAAGGGAAAAAGAGACTGAAAAGGAATTCGAAAAGCTTAATACAGAGCATTTTGCTTATCAAAATAAATTATTAAGCTTAAATGCTTTAACTTCCCATAATTTAGTGGGGGTTCTTAGAAATCTCGTATTTGTAGCTTTCATTTGGTACTTTGGGGGTCAGTCGTTAAATCCCGCTTCTGTCATTTCTCTCGGTGTACTCTATGCTTTTGTTGATTACATTAATCGTCTTTTTCAGCCTGTACAGGGAATTGTCAATCAATTAGCCAATTTGGAAACGGCACTCGTTGCAGGTGAAAGAGTGTTCACGCTAATGGATGAACAAGGAGAAAATGTAAGTGCAGACCGAATCGAAAGATTTCAGGGCAATGTACAATTTGAGCATGTGTCGTTTGGATACAAAGAGGGTGAGTATGTGCTTAAAGATATTCACTTTGAAGCTAAGCAGGGGCAGACGGTTGCACTTGTTGGACACACCGGATCTGGAAAGAGCTCGATTATGAATTTGCTCTTCCGTTTCTATGATAGTCAAAAGGGTAAAATCCTAATTGATGGCAAGGATATTGTCAGCATTCCACGTCAGACGATTCGAAATCATATGGGAATTGTGTTACAGGATCCATACTTGTTTACTGGCACGATTGCCTCAAATGTCAGCCTTAACGAGCCATCCATAACAAGGAAAATGGTGGAAAAGGCTTTAAAGGATGTTGGGGCAGATAAAGTCTTTAAAAACTTGGAAAATGGATATGATGAACCTGTAATCGAAAAAGGAAGTACCCTATCTAGCGGGCAGCGCCAGTTAATTTCCTTTGCTAGAGCACTAGCATTTAATCCGGCAATCTTAATTCTAGATGAAGCCACATCGAGTATTGATACAGAAACTGAAGCCATTATTCAAGAGGCTATGGACGTCTTGAAAAAAGGAAGAACCACTTTTATTATTGCGCACAGGTTATCCACTATTCGGAACGCTGACCAAATTCTTGTTCTAGACCGCGGGAAGATTGTCGAGCGCGGCACACATGAAGAATTGATGTTAGTAAACGGAAAGTATTATCAATTGTATGAACTTCAAAAAGGCAGTGCTGAGTTGGCTGGGTGAATGTTCACAGAAACTTCACAAATTTACTGATAACCTGTTATTTTTATCACATATAAAACTCCTTTATTATGATATTTTAAATGTGTTTAAGCTTTTCCATAATAAAGGGGTGGATTAGATGGCAGATTATTCAATTGTTAATATTATTGGCAGTCTCTTAATTCTTTCGTACTATATCGGTTATATTGTTGTTAAACATTAAACTGCAGACAAATGTCTGTAGTTTTTTTCTTTTTATTGGGAATATATATGATAGTGAGGTGAGAGCATTTATGGAAAACGTTAGAATTGAAAGAGATACACTTGGTGAGGTTCAGGTTCCGAGTGATAAATTTTGGGGTGCACAAACACAGAGGAGCTTGAACAATTTCAATATTGGCATCGAAAAAATGCCGATCGAAGTGGTATATGCGTTAACCTTAATTAAAAAAGCAGGTGCTATTGTCAATCATCAACTAGGAGAATTAGCTGAAAGTAAAATGAAGGCAATTGTTATGGTTTGCGACTCAATCCTTTCTGGAAAATATAACAGCCATTTTCCACTTGCAGTCTGGCAAACAGGAAGCGGCACTCAAACCAATATGAATGTGAATGAGGTCATTGCAAATCAGGCCAACGATTTATTAATGAGCCAAGGAAATAAAGAACGGATTCATCCAAATGATGACGTCAATATGTCGCAGAGTTCAAATGATACATTTCCGACCGCTATGCATATCGCTGCGTACATAAAGTTAACGGAGAATTTACTTCCCGCTATGGATGAGCTAAAAGACACCTTTTTAGAAAAGGAAAAGGCATTTATGCATGTGGTGAAGATTGGCCGAACTCATTTGCAGGATGCTACTCCACTGACTTTTGGTCAAGAAATAAGCGGCTGGAGATTCATGCTCGAAAAGGCTGAAAAGATGGCTGCCGATTCAAGTCGTTATTTATTGAACCTTGCTATTGGCGGCACCGCAGTTGGTACGGGCATAAACGCTCATCCTAAATTTGGGGATAAAATGGCCGAACAGCTTTCAACATTGACGGGTTACCCCTTTCAGGCTTCTCCGAATAAATTTCACGCGTTAACGAGTCATGATGAAATCGTCTTTGTGCACGGTGCCCTAAAGGCACTGGCAGCAGATTTAATGAAAATTGCTAATGATGTCAGATGGCTGGCAAGCGGACCTCGGAGCGGGATTGGCGAGTTAACGATACCGGCTAATGAGCCGGGAAGTTCCATTATGCCTGGAAAGGTAAATCCTACGCAAAGTGAAGCGTTAAGTATGGTTGCCTGCCAGGTTTTCGGAAATGATGCGACCATTGGCTTTGCGGCAAGCCAGGGGAATTTCGAGTTAAATGTTTATAAGCCGGTCATTATTTACAATCTCATTCAATCGATTTCCCTCTTAAGTGACAGCATTCGTTCCTTTAATGAAAAATGTGCGAGGGGTATTGAAGTAAATGAAGAGGTGGTTAAAAAACATGTGGAGCGATCATTAATGCTTGTTACTGCGTTAAATCCTTATATTGGTTATGAAAAAGCCGCTGAGATTGCCAAGCTAGCTTATAAGGAAAATAGTACGTTAAGGGATGCAGCTGTCAAAACAGGATATGTTACCTCGCAGCAATTCGATGAATGGGTTAAACCTGAGAAGATGATTTAGACCATTGAAAGCCCCCTCCGATGAAGGAGGGGGCTTAAGCCATAATATTTATTTTTTACTGTGTTTACTTAAAGATTAGCGTTGGAATCCGCCAAGTTGTTGCTCTGCCATTGCTACAAGACGCTTAGTGATTTCTCCACCGACAGAACCGTTTGCACGAGAAGTAGTATCGGCACCAAGATTTACTCCAAATTCTGTTGCAATTTCATACTTCATTTGTTGAAGTGCTTGCTCCACTCCAGGTACTAAAAGTTGATTAGAGTTGTTGTTACTAGCCATAGTTGAATAACACTCCTCTTAATAATTTTGGGGTCAGTATGGAATTGAACCATATGGTTAAAATAAACCATTGCCACCTTGGCCTAACCCATCTTAAAAGTTATTAGATGTTGGAGATGCTTCATACTTTCTTTTGTGTAGCTGGGTTGTTGCTTGCTTTGTAATATTATTATGATTAAAAATGGACAACTTATTCGATGAATTTTACTGGTAATTTATTCCGTTACATAGTGCCGTAATAGTAACGCAAACTAATCATATACAATAACTTAGAGGGTGAATGGGAATGTCGATATGCCCAATATGCAACGGTTTACGTGAAGTAACGCTATTATGCACACATTGCGGTGAACAAATGTTAGATAGCGGCAGGTTAATGGACTTCTATGATGATTACAGTCCATATATGGAAATTGATTTAATGAAGATGGAAGACGGTTATCCGGACACGAACTCAGGGGGAAAATGCCCGCACTTATATCAGTGTCCATCCTGTCAAAAGGATGACGTAATCTTTATTAAAGAATAAATGCAAAAGGTCTCGCAATCGCGAGACCTTTTTAGTGCTTTCCTATTCGTTAGCCACGCGGATGCGGGACTCAGTTTCTATGTCAAAGAAATGACCCTTATTTAAATCAAATGCTAATTCTAATGAATCGCCTGGGTGAATATCAGCTCTTGAATCAAGACGGGCAACGAAGTCCTGTCCATCAATACTAGAGTACACCATTAATTCCGCACCAGTTAACTCAGCTACATCTACAGTAGTAGTAACTTTTGTACCAGCAGATGCTTCGATAAATACTGGCTCATCATGGATATCTTCTGGACGAACACCAAGGATAATTTCTTTTCCTACATATCCTTGCTCACGAAGTACTTTCATTTTACCTTCAGGAACTGCAATAGAAGTTTTGCCAGCTACAAACTTGCCATCTTCAAGTTTACCATTGAAGAAGTTCATTGCAGGAGAACCGATAAAGCCGCCAACAAATACGTTTTCAGGCTTTTCATATACTTCTTTTGGTGTTCCCACTTGTTGAATAAGACCATCCTTCATAACTACAAGTCTTGAAGCCATTGTCATTGCTTCTGTTTGGTCATGTGTTACATAAATAGTAGTTGTGTTTAAACGACGGTGAAGCTTCGCGATTTCAGCACGCATGGCTACACGAAGTTTTGCATCTAGGTTTGAAAGAGGTTCGTCCATTAAGAACACCTTTGCATCACGGACAATCGCACGTCCTAATGCAACACGCTGACGTTGACCACCTGATAAAGCTTTTGGCTTTCTCTTTAAGTAGGCTTCTAATCCTAGGATTTTTGCAGCTTCATTTACACGACGATCAATTTCATCCTTCGGAAACTTACGAAGTTTTAAACCGAAAGCCATATTATCATAAACCGTCATATGCGGATATAGTGCATAGTTTTGGAATACCATTGCGATATCACGATCTTTAGGAGCTACATCATTCACTCTTTTTCCGTCAATATAAAAGTCACCTTTTGAAATTTCTTCAAGACCAGCAACCATACGTAACGTTGTTGATTTACCGCAGCCGGAAGGACCGACAAATACGATAAACTCCTTATCTTGAATATGTAGATTAAAGTCTGTAACCGCTGTAACTTTATTATCGTAAATTTTATAAATATGATCTAATTTTAATTCAGCCATTGTGTAAACCCTCCTAAGTTTTGATTAATCTCAGTTTACATGAAAAGGTTTACAAACAATATGGACACAATGCACAAAGTTGCTAAAATGAATTTTGTGCATTGTGTCCTATTTGTTTTGTTCAAAAAGCAGACAGGCTAAAAAGACGGTAAAAGCTCCATAAAAGTCTTTTAATTGTACCCCGGTCTTATCAATGAATTTATCAATTCGGTATTGAAGTGTATTGCGATGAATAAATAATTTTTTAGCTGTTAAGCTTGCATTTAAATTATTCTCTAAGAATACTTTTATGGTTGTATATAACTCAGGATCCTCTAAAAAAATCGAAGAAAGTTCCGTATTAACTTTATCTTTAATGTCATCAGGCAGATTAAATGCAACAAAAGCTGGAAATATCTTTTCAAAGGTAATAATACTTGTGCTCGTTAGATTTTTCTTAGCAAATTCAAAATACTCCTTTTCTTGATGAAAATGGTTTCGCAATTGACTTGAAGCAGAGTAGAGTTTGCCAATATAAAAGGAAACTTTTACATAAAAGTCACTTTCTAATGTATCCGCTATGGAAGTTAACTCACTTTCGGTGAGGGAAAATTGTCTTCTTTCTTCAATAACTATCCCATAATGGTCATCTTCCCAAATAATTTGTACTTCATCAGAAAAAAAACCTTTAATGGCGGACTCAATTTCAGTTGGGTCTACCCCATGACCTTTTATTTGGAACTGGATGAAGCGAAAATTACTTTCACTACTTAGAGTAGGAATTGGTCCATCTAATAGCAAAAACTCATGCCATTTTCTAGAAAGTGAGCTCGGCGGTACGGAAGACATTTTCACTTGTTCATATAGAACTTTTAGAAGGTTTAGCTCATTTTCTGTTAAATTTGACTTCGGGATTGAAAGCCAGTTCTTTTCAGTTTTGTCATAAAATATGTAATATTGGTCAAATGTGTAGGTTGGCTGCACAGAAGACAGTACTGAATTTTCGTATAAGGACATGATTTTTTTTAACAAGTTCAACTTCTCCAATATGATAATTTTAAGAATAATACACTAATTATAGCATTATTTTGGCAATCATAAAAAAAGGCTAACTCGTGATCATTTCTACGAGCTAGCCTTTTTAAATTATTCGGTTGATTGTAAAGGCGGTTCTTCTTCGGTAAGATTACGGGCTTCTTCAATATTGGTAGTATCATGGCGAGAATGGACGGAACCTCCCGACAATCCTTCGTTAATTATTCTGTCAATATCTAAGTGAACTTTGTCTTTTCCTTCATACTGCAAGTCTTTTTTTCCTTCTTCCACAGCAATCATTTCCTTTCCTAGTTTTTTCTTTAGTTTACGGAAAGGGTAGTATTTCATTCACTCATTCATTATTCATAAACATGGAAGAGCATTAACTCGTGGATTTGGCTGGTTAGTGCGTCAATGTCATCCTGTTCGGGAATATTGACTGTCCAATCAATTTTTCCCGTTTGATGATAAATACCTGAATATCTTTGTTTTTTATAGTAAAAGGAAAAATTCCATCCAGGAATATTCTTATTCTCAAATAAAGGCTTATATTGAAAATGTGTCAACATTATTAACATCTCCCTCTAAATACTAGTAGTTACCTCTAGCTTAAGGGAATTAATGAATACATTCCAGTAAATTTTTCAGTTAGTTGCTATGAACAGTAAGCTGCAGGAACAACTGACAGAGATATTCAATTTTCTTAACTTCTATTTCTTTCTCATCAAAACTCATTGGTTTTGAGTTGACTTCGTAAATATAATAGTGTCCAGTTTCACTAATGCCGACATCTATGGAAAACTCCCCAAAAAAGCCAAACTTCTGTGAGAGTGCCATCCCGATTTGTTCAACAACATTTTCAATAAAAAAGTCTTGCTCCTCCGTTTGGAATAGATCATAGGGTAAAAGCTTTCCACCTGAAGGAATATGAGTGGTTATATCCTGCTTTTGGGATTGTCTTATTCCTACTCCTGTAACAATATAGTTGTCATTTACAGCATGAGCGAGAATGCGTAAATCGAACCGTTTACCATCATACGTTTTAGTCTTTATTTCCTCTTGTGCCAAGTAATTTTTTTCCCTAAGTATGTTTTCCCAATCGCTCCAAAAATGATCAAAAGTAATGTATTCATTGCTCTTACTTATTCCATTTAAAATGAGCTTTTTCTCTGTTTCTAGTTCTAATCTAAAAATCCCATTTCCCCTTGCAGATTGAGCAGGTTTTAAATAAATAGATTGAAATTGAGCTAGGAAGGACCTTAGTTTTTGTTTTTCAATGGCCGGGATGGTAGAAGGCAGATAAGAATGAAGAATGGGGTGGTCTTTAAAGAGCTGATATAGTTCATATTTATCAATAAAGCCTGGATTAAAAAAAGGTATTTTTTTATCTTTTAAGTCAGAAAAAAACGTACTATTTTTTATTTCTACTTCTGACTTTCGAAAGGGTATGCGGTTATATACAAGGTCCGGGTAGGGGGAATTAATCTTTTCCCATTCATTCTTCTCTGGGATAAATGTGAACCCATCTATTGAATCATCATGAACCCCGTCAAGTGTAAAGATAAAGCTTATTCCATTAAGTGAAATAAGCTTCTTTTGCAGCTCAATAAATAGGGAGCCATTCCCACCAATTGTTCCATCCTTTTTCTTTGCAGTCAAAATTCCAATGACGGGCTTTAGTTTTTTACTCCATGGAATCATTGCTACCATTTGATATCATACTCAGGATGCAAAATGGTTTGTTCCGTTAAAAAAACTGCAAAAGCCAGTGATAGCTTGCACGTGAGTTTATCGAATTCCTTAAGTTCTGGGTGGCTGAAAATGGATCTGCCTGGTTTGGAATTTGCTTCAAATAACCAAACATCACCATGTTTATCAATTCCTAAATCAAATCCCACTTCGCCAATAATGCCTTCCATGTTGTTAGAGAGGCTGTTACTTAACAACAGGGCAGCATGAACAAGCTTTTCTGTATAAAGTTGACATTCTTCCTGTTGAAAAAGTTCTGACAGTGTTTTAATTTCTCCTCCGCTCCGGGCATGGGTAGTTACGCTGCCTAGGCCAGCTAATTTTGCAGCCAATGCTGTAACATGCCATACACCAGCATCATCTTTATTACTGTGTATGCGAAAATCAATGGGGCGCTGCTCTTGTCTGAGGAGGTGAATTCCTTGCTGAACAAGCATTTTATCTAAACTACGATTCGCGAAAACAGTTTGAAACAAGCCTTCTAAGGAAGAAAACTTTCGCAGGCGGTTCGAACCGTCACGATCTTGATAGCGGCAATAATATTCATCCTGGATTTTATCATAGAGGATTTGATGGACACCTAAACCAAGGCTTCCATTTATTGGTTTTAGATAGATGTGACCATATTTAGAAAGCATGTCTTCAATCACTGAAAAGGAAGTAAATGGATGGGTTTCTGGAAGATAGGCAGCCACCGATTTGTCCTGCTGTAATCTTTCATATATATCTAACTTACTAAAAAAACCTGGGTTATACCAAGGAATCAGATAGTCCTTTTGCAAGGTTTCCTTTACCTTTACTAATTTGGGATTTCTTTCACTTTTCCGGTTTGGAATCCGATCATATATAACATGAGGAAAGGGCACCTCCATACTTTGCCAATGGTTTTCATGATAAAAATAACCACTAATTGTACCCATTTCCCAGTTAATATGCCGTTCTCCAAAAACAAATGGTATCGCTCCAACATTGGCTTTCACCGATAACAGTTTGGAGAAAAAGTTAGTTCTATTTCCAATCGGCCGGTGAGGGAATGGGGTGAAGCCTGCTGTAAATATTCCAACGAGTGGTCCAATATTGAGAACTTGCTGTTCGATAAATACATGCAATTTTATTGCAAAATCAGGAAAAAGTAAGAGTTTTTGAATCTCTTTGCTTATCACAATTCCATTATTTTCTTTTGGGTGAGGTCTGAAGTCAGCATCAATTGCTTTACACCCAAAGGCAATTTTTTTTATTACATTATCTTTTAAGAGCTCTTGAGGACAGTAAACAACTAAATGGCTGTTTTCAGCAATCTCAATGGTATAACGTTTTCTCATAGTAGCTCTTCCTTTCTTTATGATCTGACTGTGATAGGTGTTTCCCATAAAGAAGAGGGGATAGGAATAAGGTTTCTTTTAAATCTGGCTGTGTTTGTAAGACTACCTTTCTTCCAGGCTTTGAATTTACATCGAGAATCCAAAGGGCACCATCCTTTGCCATTCCAATATCAATACCAATTTCAAATAACGGAAGAATTTCACTTTCGAGTAAATGTGGAAGGTTTTGAGTTATAAAATTTAATTCTGATAAAATATAATCTTTGCTGGCTAAAGGGAGGGTAGAGGACCAGTCACGAAAGTCAACAGCTGAGCCTCCAGCACTTAAATTTGAAATAATCCCTCCAGTATTTCCTTGGCGAATAGCCTTTCCGCGTTCAACCCAGAACCCTTGTTCATCTTTTTGAAGTAAAATTCTAATATCAAATGGCTGTGAAGCAGCATTAGATAATTCAAGATAGGGTTGAAGAAGGTATGGCCGGAAGTTTATTAAGGGTTGGAGCCATTGAAATAACTTTTTCTCATTAGGAAAAATCCTCGAGATAATTTTCTTGTTTTTTTCGGTTTTGACATGGATGGTTTTATCGTTTTTCTTTAAATAATAGATACCATAACCTTGAGAACCATTTATTGGTTTAATAATGATTTTTTTCTGTTTTTGTAAGGCGTTTCCTACTTGCGAGCAATCTTTAATAGGCTGTGAGTGAGGCAAATAAGGAACTAATCGAGAATTGCGTAAGGTATCATATAATTCTAGTTTATTAGGAAGCCCAAATCCTAAAAAAGTAATATCCTCTCTGCTTTTTAACCAGGAAACAATAGGGATACATTGCTTTGAATGTTCGTCATCACCGTAAAAACAGCGGTCATAGATGATAGAAGGGATGGGAAATTCATCTTCTACCCAACATTGTTTTACTGTATCAAATCTTCTCCCTAAAACCAGTGTGGTACGAGGATTAATAGTAGAAGGAAGAAAATGGTAACATTCCATGCCGCAGGAATGACCGCGGGCAGCAATTTCGTTTATATAGGCTGCTTCACTTTCTAAATTTAAGGTCATAATTCCAAAGGTAATCATCTATAAATCCTCCATTTCTGAGGTTGTATCCAAAGCTAGCATGGTGCAAAACTGAATAATTGCTTTGGCAGATGGTCTTATTTTCATTTGACCATCTTCAAAGTTTTTCGATGGCTTTGAATTGACTTCAATTAGCCAGGGGTTGCCTTCTTGGTCAATTCCAATATCGATTCCAAGTTCTCCAGTAATTCCAGACGACTTCCTTTCAATAATTATTGCTGTTTCAATGGCTAATTCTTTCATTTCTGTGATTAACACCTTTGCATCATTTATACTCATGCTATCTTTTAATGCATTTATGGGAGTCAATATTTCTCCGCCTCTGGCAATGTTGGAAACAAACTCATCCTTTGCTGATATTCGGGCAACCAGCGAGGTAGCCTTCCAGGTATTTTGTTGATTCTTATGACACAATACTCTAAAGTCCATCCCTCTATTTTGATAGGTAAGAAGGGGGATTCCCTGCTGAATAATGTAGATTCTGTTGTTCAATAATGGTTTAATATGCTGATATATCTCTTCAAAGGATAATAGGATTTGCTTATTTGCTGGGTGCAATTTAACTGAGGAGTTCAATATCAAATGGGTATTCTCTTTTTTTAGTTTGAATATGTTTCTCCCTTGACTTCCATGTACAGGTTTAATAAAAACAGTCTCATACTTATTTGCAAATGCAGCTAAATGTTCCTTAGTGAACAGATTAGTGTCAGGTATATAGGAATGAAGATGATTTTCATGGATTAAGTGCTCATGAACCTCCCATTTTGAAAGAAAGCGATCATTAAAAATAGGAATGCTTAACTCCGTAAGCCTTTGACGAAATAAATGATATTCCTTTCCAAATTCAATTTTTCGAGAATGAATACGATTATAAATGACATCAGGGAGAGGGAGTACTGCAGACTTCCATTTCCCATCATCGAAATAATAACCCTGAACCGAAAATTCTGGATATGAAAATACATTTAAGAAACCGCCATTCTCCGTTAAACCATGATGAAGTTCTTCACAAAAGCTATGGATTGAACGGAAATAGGGTTCTTCATTTCCATTATTCTTAAAGTCCGTTACCAGACCAATGACTGGACCCAAATACAGTGAATGGATTTCTTCTTTATAAATGGAATGAAATTTGTAACGTTGAATCGGTAAACAAAAAAGTTGAAATAGATTTTCAGGGAAATGAATCTCGTTAGGAGACATCTCAACCGTTCTTATTTTTACTTTCACCATTTTCTTTCCTACAGAAATCTTGATTTCATTTGTTTCAAGCTGTAACTGTATAAAAAGTTTTGAGGACATCTGAACAAAACGCTCTGTCCTGTTAACTGATTTCATAGGAACAATTGTGATTAAGGGCATAGTCACTCCTCATTTATCGGCGAATATGTTTTTAAATAGGCATTCTTTGATATAGTATCGTATGTTACCGCCCAATAGATGGTGATACATAATTGCAGCCTAGTTGAACATCCTCGCATTTACAAACATAGTTTGTTATAGTTATTAGGATTATTTTCTTAAGAGGAGTGGAATCAATGTCCGTTAATTTATACGATGCAGCTTATGCTTTAGAAAAAGCGATTCGTCAAAGTGATGAATACAAACACTTACAGCAAATGTATAATGAAGTAAATGCTGATCCAACAGCAAAAAATATGTTTGATAACTTCCGCCAAATTCAAATGAATTTACAACAAAAACAAATGATGGGGCAGGAAATATCAGAACAAGAGGTCCAGCACGCGCAATCAACGGTAGCTCTTGTCCAGCAAAATGAAAAAATATCTCGACTTATGCAGGCTGAACAGCGGATGAGCATGATTATTGGTGAGTTAAACCAAGTTATTATGAAGCCGCTTGAGGAACTTTACGGAAATTTATAATAGGATGTAAAAGCTTCCGATTTTTTCGGAAGTTTTTTCTTTTCTAATCTGCCCTTGTTCTATCTTTGGGTGAAAAATCATAAAAGTGTTATAAGGGTAACTTCACCAAGAACAGGGGGCAGCATAATGATTTATCGTTTGCTTGCATTAAATATTGATGGAACTCTCTTACAGAGCAATGGAAAAATCCATAAGTCAACAAAGGAAGCCATTGAGTATGTTCAGCAAAAGGGAATTTATGTAACGCTAATGACATCTAGGAGTTTTCCCTCAGCCAAGAAGGTGGCAAGGGCATTAAAAATAAAGAACCCGCTAATCACTCATCAAGGTGCCTATATTGCAAACATTCAAGATAAACAAAATCTTGTCCAAAGAATACACGAAAATATCACCTATGATACAGTCCGTTTCCTAGAGGGGATGCCTTGTCAAATTAGGCTGGTACATGAACAATATTCGTTAGCAAATAGGTTGAAGTTAAACAATAATTTGTTAGCTAAAACTGTGTTTACATCAGGAGATCCAGTATTTTATTCACAGCAATTTGTTTCGTCTCTTAGTGAATACTTACATGATCAACCGGTTACTCCACCGAAAATAGAGGTTTATTTTGAAGAGGAAAGTGATCTTCAGGATGCAAAAAAGGCAATCGAAAAGATGTTTACAGAAATTGAGACGATACAACTTGACGCCTTGCGATTAGATATTGTCCCTGCGGGTGCTTCAAAGTTAAAGGGTCTTGCCTTCCTTGGAAGTAATCTTGGGATTCAATTAAAAGAAATGGTTGTCATTGGAGAAGGATTAGATGATATTCCAGCCATTGAGGCTGCTGGATTGGGCGTGGCTATGTGGAACGCCGAGTTTGAGGTGAAAAGAGCAGCTAACTGGGTAACCAGATCAAAAAATGAGCACGGCGTTGCATATATGGTTAAAGAACACTTTAGAAAGCAGCAGCCGATTGAGTTTTTAAGGAAAATGAATATTATTAAAAAGTAATGAAAGAGACATCATCATACACGATGATGTCTCTTTATCTTTGTCAATGCTTTCCATTATATTGACCTAATATTATTGATTATGTAAACTTAAAGGAGTTTTTTAAATAGAAAAAGGTGATTTTTATGCGAATTAGTATTATTGGTTTAGACGATGAACGATTTAATCGGATGCTGCAACTAATCGGAAATTTATTTTTTGAAGAAACAGAGATTTTGAAAGTTAAAGATGAAGCTGCTGATTTAATAATAAATTTTACTTTAGCTGAAAACGACTTTATTAAGGTATCTGCTGATATGATAGATCAAGCAGGTAATTCTATTACGGAAAGCTACGAAAAAGAATTCCTTCAGTCACATTCAAAAAAGGAAAAATTTAAGCAGATAAAAAATGCAGTTGCTCATGTTTATTTAGTGCTTTTACAGGATTGGACAGGAATTACCCAAAAGTGGGGAATCTTAACCGGAATCAGACCCACAAAGCTATTACATCGTAAAGTTCAAGAGGGAATTCCTCAAGAAATTGCCCACCAGCAATTAAAAGCTGATTACCTTATTACAGACGAAAAGATAAATCTCATGCAGCAAATCGTCGACAGACAACTAGCCATTGTTCCGGATCTATATTCACTTCAAAAGGAAGTTAGCATTTATATTGGTATTCCTTTTTGTCCGACAAAATGTGCCTACTGCACATTCCCGGCATATGCAATAAATGGTCGACAAGGATCAGTTGATTCGTTCTTAGGCGGGCTGCATTATGAAATAAAGAAAAGTGGGGAATGGCTGAAGGAAAAGGGTGTAAGGATTACCACCGTTTACTATGGAGGCGGAACCCCAACTAGTATTACAGCTGAAGAAATGGATATGCTTTATGAGGAAATGTATGATTCATTCCCAGAGGTTGAAAAGATACGTGAGATCACGGTGGAAGCCGGTCGTCCCGATACGATTACCCCTGAAAAGTTAGAGGTATTAAAGAAATGGAAAATCGACCGGATTAGTATTAATCCTCAATCCTATACACAGGAAACTTTAAAAGCAATTGGGCGCCATCACACGGTTACTGAAACAATCGAAAAATATCATTTAGCAAGAGAAATGGGCATGAATAATATAAACATGGACCTCATTATTGGTCTTCCAGGTGAAGGGATACCTGAATTTACACATTCCCTTGCTGAAACGGAAAAGTTAATGCCGGAATCCTTAACTGTTCATACATTATCCTTTAAGCGTGCCTCAGAAATGACGAAAAACAAGGATAAATACAAAGTGGCAGGTCGGGAAGAAGTAGAACAAATGATGAATCTAGCAACACAGTGGACAGACAGTCACGGCTATGTTCCCTATTATCTATACCGTCAAAAAAACATTCTGGGTAATCTTGAAAATGTCGGTTATGCATTTCCAAATCAAGAAAGCATTTATAATATCATGATTATGGAAGAGCAGCAGACCATAATTGGGCTTGGATGCGGAGCAGCGAGTAAATTTATTGACCTGCAGACAGGAAAGATCACCCAGTTCGCTAATCCGAAAGATCCAAAAACATATAATGAAAGCTTTGAAGCTTACACAGAAGAAAAAATAAAAATATTAGATAAAATATTCTCTGAAAAAGGATCTCTTGCTTAATAGGCAGGAGATTTTTTTTATGGAAATCTTGTTCTTAATAGAGGAAAAGTCATAATTATGGAGAATATTTTATAGGAAAACAGTCATAGAATACTATGAATTGAAAACGCTTTCAGTTATGGAGGGGATTTAGTAATGATGCAAACGCCATTAACAATGACACAGATGATTGAAAGAGCAGAAAAGTATTTTCCAAAGAAGCAGGTAGTTTCGAGAACAGCAAGTGGTTTACATCGTTTTACGTACAAACAAATCGGTGAAAGAACTAGAAGACTAGGAGATAGTCTTAAAAAACTTGGAGTAGAAAAAGGCGATAGAGTAGGAACGCTTGCATGGAACCATCATCGCCATCTAGAGGCCTATTTTGCGATACCGTGTATCGGAGCCGTTCTTCATACGATTAACATCCGTCTTTCTCCACATCATATTTCCTACATTATTAATCATGCAGAAGATAGTGTCCTCTTAGTAGACCCAGACATCATTCCATTACTTGAAAAATGTGCAACAGAGCTAAAAAGCGTGAAGGCTTATGTGATTATGACAGACGACAAGGAACTTCCTGAAACCACCCTTTCTCCAATTTACCATTATGAAGATCTGTTAGCAGAAGCTAATCCCAATTTTAACTATCCTGAAGATATCGAAGAAAATGATCCAGCAGGTATGTGTTATACTTCTGCAACCACAGGAAATCCAAAAGGAGTCGTATACTCGCATAGAGGGATATTTCTTCATAGTATGGCATTAGGGCTTGCCGATAGTGCGGCCATCAGTGAAAAAGACATTGCATTGCCAGTAGTGCCAATGTTCCATGCCAATGCTTGGGGAATGCCATTTGCTGCTGTATGGTTTGGGACATCCTTAGTCCTGCCAGGACCATATTTTACTCCGAAACTACTTGCAGAACTAATTGAAAGTGAAAAAGTTACCATCACGGCAGGTGTTCCAACCATTTGGCTAGGGTTGTTAAAAGAACTTGATGAGGGCTCTTACGACCTTAGTAGTTTAAGAGGAGTACTTTGCGGCGGTTCAGCAGCTCCAAAAGGAATGATTAAGGCATTTGAACAACGTCACAAAGTGCCTTTCTTACATGCATATGGAATGACTGAAACAAGTCCGCTGGTGGTTATTTCCACCCTAAAAAGCTATCAAGAGAATTTAGATTATGAGGAAAGACTAGAAATAAGAGCGAAACAAGGAGTTCTTGTTCCGGGCTTAAGCATAAAAGTTGTTGGCAAGGATGGAGAAGTAGCTTGGGATGGTCAGGAAATGGGCGAACTATGCATCAAGGGTCCTTGGATTGCCTCTGAGTATTATAAGGATGAGAGAACGCTAGATGCCTTCCGTGACGGCTGGCTGCACACTGGAGATGTGGTTACAATCGATGAGGAAGGTTTTGTGAAAATTGTCGATCGGACAAAGGATTTAATTAAGAGCGGCGGTGAATGGATTTCTTCCGTTGATTTGGAGAATGCTTTGATGGCCCATGAATCGGTGTTTGAAGCGGCAGTTGTTGCTGTCCCGCACGAACAATATCAGGAAAGACCTGTTGCGTGTGTGGTTTTAAAAGATGCATTTAAAGATAAGGTGACGAAAGAAGAGTTAATTGAATTTTTAACACCACAGTTTGCTAAGTGGTGGTTACCTGATGAAATCTTGTTCTTAGAGGAAATTCCGAAAACCTCTGTAGGGAAGTTTTTAAAGATGACACTAAGAGAGCAGGTACAAAAGGAAGTACTTAGGAAGTAAGTTTGTAAAAGGACAAAGAGGCTGCTCTTTGTCCTATTTGCCGTAACAAATAGTTTTAGTAAATAGAGGTAGTGAAAATTCCATATATTATGAAAATTTATTTTTTATCGTACCAATTCAAGCTATAATAGAAATGAATAAAGTTCATGGGAGGGGTTTGGGGTGAGTATTAATTTTGTAACAGATAAGGTAAAGGTTAGGGTTAACGGCCGGGTTGCGACGGTGGAAATGAATAGACCGGAGGCATTAAATGCACTTGATGTGGACATGATAAGGGGACTTGCCAGCAAACTTAAAGAAATCTCGGACTCTGATGATATTGATGTTGTCGTTTTGACAGGGAATGGCAGAGCCTTCTCCGCAGGCGGGGATATTAAAACGATGCTGTCTGAATTGAATGAGAGCGAATTCTTTCCAGTGATGGACTGTATTAGCGAATTGATCATTACTTTATACAGTATTCCTAAATTAACCATTAGCGCTGTAAATGGTGCTGCAGCAGGACTTGGTTTCAGTCTAGCATTGGCTACTGACCATATCATAGCGGACAATAGAAGCAAACTGGCAATGAATTTTATTGGGATCGGGTTAATACCAGATGGCGGTTCCCACTTCTTTTTAGAAAAGAGATTAGGCGAAATAAAAGCTAAGCAAGTTATCTGGGATGGAAAAATGATGAATGCACAGGAAGCCTTAGATTTAGGGCTGATCCAGGAAGTTGCTGAGGGAAATCTAGAAGAAACTTTAGAAGCAAGATTAACTGATTGGCTGAGTCGTCCAGTTCAGGCAATGATAAAAACGAAAAAAATATTAGCAGATAGTAACCGTCCGCAATTACTTAAGATACTAGAACTAGAAAAACAAGGGCAATTAAATATGCGTAGAACTTTTGATCACCAAGAAGGAATTAGAGCGTTTATAGAAAAGAGAGCGCCTAAGTTTATTGGAAAGTAACAAGAAAAAAAGAAGCATTCTTTGCTTCTTTTTTTTTGTCTATAAACTACGAATGGAACAGCAAAAGCTTTCCACTTGGTGATGTGCAGCGATGTGTTTTTTCTAGTAAATTCTTTTCTGCCAATAGTTTTTCAGCTAATTCTTTTGCCGCTTCATCATGATCAGCTTGAAACGCTTCATCTACTATTTTTTCCCCATTTGCTTCAAAGGCAGTTAACTTGTAAGTTTTCATTTTACATCCTCCTAATTTTCGATAATATTATAATATTCGCATAATTATTGATATATTGTAAAGGTGAAACTTTTCATATGGAAATACGTAGTAATTCTGAGGGGGAATTGGTATGGTTTTAAAACTTGAACATGTCACAAAGCGATTTGGTGATTTTACCGCAGTGAAGAATTTATCCATTGTAATACCTGAAAAAGAAATGTTTGGCTTTTTAGGAGCAAATGGTGCAGGGAAGACGACAACATTTCGAATGATCTTAGGGCTGCTGGATTCTAGTGAGGGCAGGATTACCTGGGAAAATCAGCCTATCAATTATTCCACAAGTCATTTAGTTGGCTACCTTCCTGAAGAAAGAGGTTTATACCCAAAATTAAAGGTCAGCGAACAAATTGTCTACCTTGCGAGATTAAGAGGAATGGCTAAAAGTGAAGCAATTTCTGAATTGAAATATTGGCTGGAGAGATTTAAAGTTCCAGAATATGAAAATAAGAAAGTAGAAGAACTTTCAAAAGGGAACCAACAGAAAATTCAATTTATTGCAGCAGTCATACATAAACCAAAATTATTAATTCTCGACGAGCCATTCAGCGGTTTGGATCCAGTTAACGTTGAAATGCTAAAAGAGGCAGTACTCTCTTTAAAGGAACAGGGAACGACCATTGTTTTTTCAAGCCACCAAATGCACCATGTTGAAGAGATGTGTGAGCATCTTTGTATTATGCATAAAGGAACACAGGTTTTGCATGGTTCTTTAAAAGAAATAAAACGTGCATTTGGTAAAAAGAACCTTGTTATTCATGCTGATTTTCCTTTGGATTCTCTGAAGGATTATCCAGGAGTGTTTAAGACTAAATCGACAACAGAGGGAATACATCTGCAAATCGAGGGAGAATACATTGCAGAAAAAATACTAAAGGATATCGTAAACAAAGGATTCATCAGAAAATTTGACCTTGAAGAGCCTTCTTTAAATGATATTTTTATCGAGAAAGTAGGTGATTCCTATGAATAAATTTTGGATTATTTTAATTCATACGTATGTAAATAAATTAAAAACAAAGTCATTTTTAATTACAACATTGTTGACCGTAGTCATCACTCTAGCATTAACCAATATGAATAGTATTATCAAGGTTTTTGATAAAGACGGAGGCAAAGAAAAGGTTGCTGTTTTAGATGAAACAGGTCAGCTATATGTACCGCTTAAAGAACAAATGCGTGCTTTAAATAAAAACCTTCAACTGACAGAGTTCGACGGCACAGAGAAAGAGGCTGAAAAGGCAGTAGAAGAAGGAGAATATGCAGGTTTTGTCCAGCTGCGTTATGATGCAGAGGAATTGCCAGAAGCTACATATAAAGCAATGAGTGTAGCGGATTCATCATTATTTACTGATCTTCAGGCAGGACTTCAACAAATGAAAACTATGTTTGCGGCTTCGAAAATTAATCTAACACCAGAGCAGCTCCAACAACTTTATGAACCAGTTTCTTTTGAGAAAATTGCTCTTGAAAAAAATGCAAAAACGGAAGAGGAATTGAATCAAGCTAGGGGACTTGTTTATGTTCTGCTGTTTGTCATCTATTTTGCTGTTATCATGTATGCTAGTATGATTGCCATGGAAGTTGCCACAGAGAAGTCTTCAAGGGTGATGGAAATCCTGATTTCCAGTGTATCACCAATCAAGCAGATGTTTGCAAAAATACTGGGAATTGGTCTTTTAAGCTTAACTCAGCTTGCAGTACTTTTATCAGTAGGGTATTTTTCGATTAAACGGAATATGTCTTCATTAGAAGGTGGTTTTTTTGACGATTTTGGATTTGGTAATATTTCGTTATCAACCATTGCGTATGCGGTTATCTTCTTTATTCTGGGCTATTTCCTCTATGCAACCCTTGCCGCCTTTCTAGGTTCATTGGTGAGCAGGATTGAAGATGTGCAGCAAATGATTACTCCAATGACATTACTCGTTGTAGCAGGATTTATGATTGCGATGTTCGGTCTCGGCAAACCGGATTCGCCTTTTATTGTCATTACATCCTATATACCTTTCTTCACCCCAATGATTATGTTTTTACGAGTAGGTATGCTCAATATTCCAGTTTGGGAAACAGCATTAGGGATTACGATCCTGCTTTCGACTATAATTTTCTTAGCTGTATTTGGTGCTCGTGTTTACCGCGGTGGAGTATTAATGTACGGAAAGTCAAATTCTTTCAAGGATATAAAAAAGGCTTTGCAATTAACAAAAAAAGAATAAAATGTGAGGGCTTTGTCTAAAAAAGGCAAAGCTCTTTTGATTTTTTCACTCAGAACGTGCATTCGCATTTTTAGGATGTTACAATAAAGAAAAACTCACTGAAAGGAGCTTGATTATGAAACAGATTTCATTTATACACGCTGCTGACCTGCATTTGGACAGCCCGATGGTTGGCTTAAAGCATTTGCCTGCTAACATCCTTTCAAGAGTGAGAGAAAGTACTTTCACAGCTTTAGGGAAGCTCACTTCAGCAGCTATCGATAACAACGTCGATTTTGTTATTTTAGCTGGGGATTTATATGATGGTGAAGACAGAAGCTTACGTGCACAATCACGTTTCCGGAATGAAATGAAAAAGCTCTCACAAAAAGGTATTCCTGTTTATGTTATTCATGGAAACCATGATCATCTAAGTGGCTCATGGGTACACCTAGATATGCCCTCGAATGTACATTTTTTTAGCAGTGATGTTGAAATGAAAATATTCCATACAAAACGTGGAGAAAAAGTCCATTTATACGGCTTTAGTTATCTACAGCGTCATATTCTTGATAAAAGAATAGATGACTATCAAAAACAAGAGCGTGCGGATTTCCATATCGGAATACTCCATGGAAATGAAGGCGGCGGTACTGACCACGATAATTACGCCCCATTTACTATCAAGGACCTTCATGAGAAAGAATTTGATTATTGGGCTTTAGGACATATCCATAAACGGATGATATTATCTGAAACCCCGCCAATCATTTATCCAGGAAACCTCCAAGGACGTAATAAGAAGGAAGTTGGAGTAAAGGGATGTTATTGTATTACGTTGAATGAACTAGAGGCAAAAAAGGAATTTGTTGCAACTTCAGATGTGGTTTGGGAAGAAGTTTCTGTCGATGCTGCTTCGGCACAAAGCTTTCAAGAAATCTTTCAATTATGTCAAATTACCATTGAACGTTATCGTAAAGCCGGTATTGGAACGCTGCTTACCATGAACTTGAAAAATGTTCAATTGGATGATTTCCAAGAGAAAAGAGTTCTAGATACTGACCTTCTAGAATTACTAGTAGATTATGAAAATGATGAAGAATCATTTGTTTGGATTGTTAATTTATCCCTTGAGGATAACCAGCAGCTAGATAGAAAAAGCTTAATGAAAGAAGCAGATTTTTTTTCTGAGTTGTTTGCAACTATTGATGACTTTCAAAATCCTGAAGCTGCATTAGCCCCATTATACGAACATCAAATGGGCAGAAAATACTTAAAAATTTTAACAGAAGGTGAACAGAAAGGATTATTGGAAAAAGCAGAGAAACTATTAATCGGATTATTGTATCAATAGAGAAGGGAGATGATTAGCCTGAAAATCCAGGAGATACATATATACGGCTTTGGTCAATTAAATAATACGGTCATTAAAGACCTATCTGATTTTCAAGTGTTTTATGGTGAAAATGAAGCAGGAAAATCCACGATTATGGCATTTATTCATGGAATACTATTTGGGTTCCCAACTAAGCAATCTTCAGAACTTCGCTATGTGCCAAAAAACGGATCAAATTATGGCGGGAAGCTAAGAATTTTATTTGATGAGCTTGGAATTGCCACGATTGAGAGGGTTAGAGGAAAAGCTTCTGGGGATGTTACGGTAACGCTCGCGGACGGAACGACAGGCGATGAGACTCTTCTTAAGCAATTACTTGGAAATATGGATAAAGGGTTATTCCAGGCAATTTTTTCATTCAATATACATGGGCTGCAAAATATCCACCAAATGAAAGGGGAGGAATTAGGCAAGTTTTTATTTTCAACTGGTACACTTGGAACAGAACGGCTGCAAAAGTCAGAGGCAGAACTCCAGAAGGAAATAGAAGCACGCTTTAAACCAAGTGGAAAGAAGCCTGTGGTTAATGAAAAACTTAAAGCCCTTCACGAACTTAGTGGCGAACTAAAAAAGGCTGCAGCTAAAAATCAAGAATACGAAGCTCTAGTTTCAGATAAAGAAAGTATACAAAAGGAAGTAGAGAGGATAAATAATTCTCTGCAGGAAGTAAAAGGCGAGGTTGAAAAATTAAATGAGTGGCAGAGGATCCATTCACTTGTCAAAGAGGAAAGATGGATCACCTCTGAAATCAAGTTATTAGGGGAAAGTTCATTCCCTGTTAGAGGTGTTGAACGGCTAGAAAAAGTAAATCAGCTAATCTACCCTTATAATGCTCAGATTTCAAGTTTAATGGAAAGAATCGCACAATTAAAAAAAGAAGTTGCCTCTATACAGCCAGAAAAGGAATTGCTCGCTGATGAGTCTCAGCTTCTTGCTGCGCTAGACCAAATTCCCATCTATGAGCAGTTGACGCTAGAAAAACAACAGTGCGAATTGAAAGTAGCAGATTTAGAAGAAAAAATCTCCAACATAAATGAAAAACTACACTTACCTCTAAGGGAAGAAGAAGTCCTAACGATAAACACCAATATCTATATGAAAAATCAGGTGGAGCAGACAGCAGGTAAGAAGCAAAAGCTTTTAGAAATAAAGCAGGACCTTGAAGAGAAATTTCGTGAAGAAAAAAGTGCTCTTGAGGAGCTGGAAGGAAAAGTTCGCATTGCCAAAACACAAATGATTCCAGCTCATGAAAGAGCAAAGCTTGAAAAGGTAGTACATGTGGAAGGTGAAAAAAGAAAAGTAGAATACGAACTAAAGGCAGTCCAAGATAAAATAGAGTATTATCAACATACTCATGAGCAGGACAAAAAAACATTTACAAAGATAAACAAGCAAAAACAAATTCAATTTCTAACCATTGGTGCGATACTGCTAGTTCTAACACTTTATGGTTTGTTTACTAAGCAATGGACACTGTTAGTTGTTGGTGTATTAGGAAGCTTACTAATTGGTGTTTTTCTTAGTAAAAACCTTGCCCATAAAAATGAAACCAAGATCCATCAGGCTCTAAGTCAGTTGTTAGAAAATGAAAAAAAGTTAATACAAAAATTAGAGGAATATAAAAATAGTAATATCCCAGCCATTCAAGAAAAATTGGATCAAGATAATCTTCGGAAAGAGCAGTATCTGCTGTTAAAAATAAAGCTTGAACAGCAGCAAACACAGTATGAGAATGTAATTAGGAAATTTGAGGAATGGGAAACCGAAGCAGCAGAAAATAAGGAAATATTAATGAAATTGAGTAGTGAACTTCATATACCTGAATATATTGCCGAAACATTTTTCCTAGAAGCATTTCAGCTAATTGAACAATATAAACAAGTAGGAAGAGAAAAAAAGCATTTGCTTGCAAGGTTGGAAAATATTAATCAGGAACAGGCAAACATTACGAAAAGACTCACATTTTACTCAAAACAATATCTAGCAGAGGAAGGTAGTGATTTTTCCAAAATTGCCTTTTTATTGCGGAATAAATTAAAGGAGGAGCATGGAAAATTAATAAAAATTCAAGAAAAGCAAGAAAAGCTTGATGACCTTGAGGCAGACCTTAATCAAATGAAGCAGGAGCAGAACCATCTAATTTCGGAAAAGAAAAAGCTCCTTGACGAAGCCGATGTAGAGGAAGAAGAGGCATACTATGAGCTTGGTAAAAAAGTAGAAAAGAAGAGTAAGCTGATCGATAGGCTTGCAGATATAGGTAAGCAGGTCCAATATTCCTTTCTAAAGGAAGAAGAAATAGAAAGACTCTTACAAATTCATAATGTAGAAGGACTATTAATCCATTATCATGCGGAGAAAGAAACTTTATCCTCTAGATTGATTGAACTGCAAGAAAAGCAAGCAGCTGTTAACTACCAGATTCAACTTCTTGAAGAAGGCGGGTCCTACTCTGAAATCCTTCATCACTATAAACAGCAAAAGTTTGAGTTAGAAGAAGCAGCAAAGGAATGGTCAGTTTTTTCTTTAGCTCAAAACATCCTATCAAAAACGGTTGAAAAGTATAAAACCGTCCATTTACCTAGAATGCTGGCTAAAGCAGAGGAATACCTATTTTTTCTTACTGAGGAACAATATGAGCGTATCCACCTGCAGCAGTCCGGATCTGGCTTTCTGATTGAAAGAAGTGATCATACCTTATTTGAGGCAAATGAGTTAAGTCAAGCTACTGCAGAGCAGGTATATGTTTCTATTAGACTTGCGCTTGCCACTACACTATATGAAAAGTATCACTTTCCAATCATCATCGATGATAGCTTTGTAAATTTTGACTCAAGCCGTACAAAAAAGGTGATGGAGTTATTAACAAAACTTGAACATAATCAAATTTTATTCTTTACCTGTCATACACATTTACTTCAATACTTTCAACCTGAAAACGTTCTGTATCTTCATAAGGGAGCAGTCGAAGTAATTTGATAGAGAATGTTATACTTGTACTAATGGGAAGGAGAGAGCAAGATGAATAAAGGAATTTTAAATTATGATTTTGGTGTACAGGTTGATCTGTATTTACTTATCAAAAGCGCCACAAAAGGGATAGCGAGTAATGGAAAGCCATTCCTAACCCTTATTCTTCAAGATCAAAGCGGTGAGATAGAAGCAAAACTTTGGGACGCTAATGAAGAGGATGAAAAGAATTACATTGCACAAAAAATTGTTAAAATTATCGGGGATACTCATAACTATCGCGGTAAAAGCCAGCTGAAAATTCGCCAGATTCGAAGAACAGGACCTAGTGATTCAGTAAAGTTGGAGGATTTTTTAGCTACGGCTCCATTAAGCCAAGAGGAAATGACAAGTAAACTGACACAATATATTTTTGACATGAAAAACCCAAACATCCAAAGAATTACCCGTCATTTATTGAAAAAGCACCAGCAGGCTTTTCTAGAATATCCAGCAGCTACGAAGAATCATCACGAGTTTGTATCAGGACTAGTCTATCATGTTGTAAGTATGCTTGATTTGGCAAAATCCATTGCAACACTATATCCAAGTCTCGATAAGGACTTACTTTATGCAGGCGTGATTTTGCATGATATGGGTAAGGTTGTGGAATTATCAGGACCCATTTCTACTGTTTATACCGTTGAAGGAAATTTACTTGGTCATATTACGATAATGGTAAATGAAATCGGCAAAGCCGCTGAGGAGCTAGGAATAGTTGGTGAGGAAGTTTTAATTCTTCAGCACCTTGTGTTAAGCCACCATGGAAAAGCGGAGTGGGGAAGTCCAAAGCCGCCGTTAATTAAAGAAGCTGAAATTCTTCACTATATCGATAATCTTGACGCAAAAATGAACATGCTCGATCGAGCCTTAGAAAGAGTGAAACCTGGAGAATTTACTGAAAGAGTATATGCCTTAGATAACCGCTCATTTTATAAGCCAATCTTTCATAAATAAAATAACCCAATTGGGTTATTTTTTTTGAGCTCATAGAATATTTATATATTACTCGAATATGTTGTATAAAAAGTGGACAACCACTAACGAAGGGAGCAATAATAAATGACTATTCCTATTTGGGTATATGCAGTCGTGGTTGGTATTGTAATTAGTGCGTTGATGGCAATCAAAACAGGCAGAGAAGAACGTTTGTTAGAAATGGAAAATATAGAAAAAGAGGGAGAGATATATTTAACCCGTCTAGAAGAAGAAAAAGAAAGACGTGAAGGAGAAAGGATCACTGCGGAATAAAAAAAGAAGGGACTCGATTATTCAGAGTTCCTTCTTTTTGCTTTATTGTTGTGCTGGTGCAGTTTGTGGGTCAAGAGCGTTTTCTAAGTCTTTATCACTTATCTTCACTTTTGCATCCTTAATTTCTTTTTGCATGATTTCATTAATCTTTTCGGTGGTTAATTTTGAAGATTTTAATTCTTTTTCCATTTGTTCTTTCATTTCTTCAAAGGACTTTTTCTCCTTTTTGTCCGTCAATTGAATAACATGATATCCAAATGATGTTTTCACAGGTGCACTGATTTCATCCTTTTTAAGTGCATATGCTGCCTCTTCAAAAGCAGGATCCATCGCTCCCGGACCAAACCATCCTAAGTCTCCGCCAGCTGCTTTAGCCGCTTCATCCGTAGAATAAGTATTGCTTACATCTTCAAATTTCTCTCCAGCATCAAGTTTTGATTTCACTTCTAATGCTGTCTTTTCATCCGCAACAAGAATATGACGAGCCTTAATTTCAGGCTTATAGTTATCGTAGTATTCCTTTACTTCTTTATCTGTTACTTTGATTGACTTCATAGCAGCCTTTTCTTGCATCATGCCGAGTTTCATTGTTTCTTTAAAAGCATTTTCATCCGCGTAGCCGTATTGCGCTAATGCAGCTTCAAAGTTTTCTCCAAGCTGCTCTTTTAATTCAGCAACCTTGGCATCTAATTCTTTCTCCGTTACTTTGTATTTCTCGGAAAGGACTTTTTCATAGACAAGCTGTTGTAATGCTTGTGCCCCCACCTTTTCCTTCATTGCTTCATAAAGTTCATCCTGTGTAACATCTCCAGCACTGCTTTCTGCCACAGTAGAACCGCTTTGATTACATGCGCTTAAGGCAATAACCCCGCCAGCTAATGTAAGGGCTAACATCCATTTTTTCATGAGGAACCTCTCCTAAACAGTAAATTCTTGTGGGTTTTTGTCCACAAACTATACTATAACATAAATGGTAACCACTGCAAAAATATTTCCTGTGTTGTTTACAGAATTTTGGGCATATACCTATCGCGATTTCGGAATTTGTACATACGATACAATGTAAGAAAAAAGGAATACTGTTCAACTGCCTAGGTACTAAGCAGGAGATTCTCAATGGATCATTACCCATTATGAAAAAGGTGGACTTTTTTCATAAGAAAATAAGGTAAGAGCCTAGTCGAAATGAATACAGCTTGAATAGTATATCGTAGTAAACAATAAAGGAGGTATTATGATGAGTGGTGGACACGGAGCAGGATTTGCATTGATTGTAGTCCTATTCATTCTATTGATTATTGTTGGAGCATCTTGGATTTGCTAATGAAAATTTAAAATGATGCAGACAACAGCTTACCACTTATGAAAGGGGAGAATTGTGTGTCTGGTTATGGATTCCACGGTGGAGGATTTGCGTTAATCGTAGTTCTTTTCATCCTGTTAATAATTATTGGGGCTTCTTGGCTCTAACCTGAAGACAAAATTAAAAGCGATGAGATAATTCTCATCGCTTCTATTTGTTTGTTACAATATAAACCTACATGAATTAAGCCTATGTATACAGTATTTCTACATAGGATGAAATCAGTAATATCGTGACAAGTACATTTATTGTGCGAAATACTTTGTGCTGACGTTCCTCTGGGATATCCTTTTGAATACAAAGGGAATTGGTCATTTTGTTAACATAATATAAAATAAAAATGGCCAAGACAATAAAAATGGAGATCATCAACGATTCCCTCCCTGATGTTCATTTATGTTAATACATTATCAAAAATTTACAAAAAAAGATAGTTAAAAGGATTGGTAGTAAAGTAGGAAATAAATTGAAATTGCTGCCAATAAAGTTTTCTAGGTCATGTTTACCAAGGAACAAAACCATTTAAGAAAAAGGTTTACCTATGACTTAATAAGGTAAATAATGAATATAAGAAAAGTATAAGAATGTTCGGAGGTCGAAATGTATGGATAAATATGCTGAATTACAAATTAGAGTGAATCTTCTTGAATACCATCAAAGGCTGCTATTAAAAATGTTATCTGCCCCCAATCTCGAATTCTATAGATTGGTCATTGAAAATGGGATATCAGAACAGGAAGTACAAGCCTTCAACAAACTTTGTGAGGAAATGAACAAAAAAATGGAAGAACAAAAAGCGGAAGGTTTTATTAATTTTCATCCGCTTTTCAATGAGTTTTTATATTCGTTGCCAGCAAAATTTGACGTGAAGGAAGTAATTCAAACTTGTTTAAATCAACGACTATACGAACCTCTTTTTAGAGAGTTCCATAAGTGCCTTTAAACATTAAAGTAGTTCTTTTTCAGTTTTCACAGACTTCCTAAGCTTACCAGCATCTTCGTTAAATTCTGTTTCGATGTTATGGAAAGAACGCTCAAAGATCTCCATAAAATCATCTCCATAGATATTGCGAACTATTGCCATCATTTCAATAATATCGGGAAACTTTCCATATAGGTCTCTTAACGGTAAAGCTCCAGTGAATGCAGCATTGCCGTTTGGCTGATAGGATTCCATTATACGAAGAAAAATCTCTTCACCTTCAGGGGTGAGTTGAATATAAGTATTCCTTTTATCATTCTCTTTCTTTGAAAATTGAAGCAATCCTCTTTCTTCTAACTTTTTTGAAAAATTAAACGCTGTTGAGACATGCATGACCCCAAACTTTGCCACATCGGAAATGGAAGCCCCATTTAAATGGTATGCAATCCAAAGGATATGATGTTCATTGATATTTAAATCAAAAGGCTTTATCCATTGCTGCCAATCTTTCTCAATTGATTTCCACAAGGCTTTACTTAACTGTGCAATACGCTGGCTAAATAGCATCGCTTCTTTCATTGAATACTGTTTCTCCGACATCCCCAATTTCACCTACTTTTTTATTTCTCTATTAACATTATGCCAATAAAGTAAAAATTAATAAAGTGTAAATTCACAAAATTTTTAGAAATTACGTATTTTTCTACTTGAAAAATTTATTTTTATTAAAATCTATAAGAATTTTTATGTTTTTTTCCGTTTTTCCTCCTAATAATTTCAACCTTTTGAATATTCTACATAGAGAAGGACACTAAAACATATGAATGAAAGTATCAACTCTTGGGTCTTCAATAGGGGGTAGGATATGAAAAGCGTAAGTACGATTCTTTTTTTACTTAGTGTATTGCTCATTGTCGGTGCTATTTGGAATACGTTAGCCTTAAAAAGACCAGGATTTTATCCACCTAAGCAAGTCTTGAAGAAAAGAGCTTCAGCATTAGCAGGAGGTGGAGGAATACTTTTGTTAGTGGCTATTATACTATCAAGTTTTTAATCAACTATTGTCAGGAATTATAGAAAGAAAAGAACCTTTCTTAGGTTCTTTTCTCTCTGTATTATTTGGAAATGATAATAGATGATGACGACTTCGTTCTTTTGGCAACTGAAAGTGCAACAGGATACAAAATAACCATAATAATTGTATTCAGGGCAATTGCAGGTAAGACACCTGCAGCAAAAAGTGCAGCGAAAGAACTTGGCAGGCCAACAATGAAATGGGCTGCTCCTAAAAAGACAGATCCTGAAACCAATGTCCCAATTGCAGTTAATACTGCAACACTTATGATAGAATTACGGTATTTCTTTAATGCCAAAAATATTCCAAAAAAGACCAAAGCAGTAATGGGCTTATCAATGATATTTGGAATCTGGCCGCCAGGAAAACCAGTTGTAAGAGCAGATAATGCTCCAGTCACAATGGACAACAGCATAACACTCTTAATATCTGGAATCAGAATAATTCCTAAAAACATCATTGCAAGCATCATATCTGGTTTAATGGTAAGAAAGGCTGGCATCACCGTGTGCAAGACTACCCCAATTCCCGCTAAAAGTGATAGGACTACTAGATTCTTTGTATTCATTTCTCATCTCTCCTCTGCTGACTAAGGGTGAAAGGCTTTCTCTTTCACCTCGCTATTTGTTTCTCCTGTAGTACGCTAAATGTCTACAGCGAAAAACTTGTTATCATTATAGCACAGGTATATAAAAATAATAAAGATATAATTTTCAGATAATTTATTCTTTCTTTTAAAAATGCTTGCTGATATTTGCTGCCATTTCTTTTAGGGTTTGTGGAGTATAATCGCTCGTATTTGATTTCCAAACCGCACCAAATCCGTCTCCTTGACCATAGCGTGGAATTAAATGCACATGGAAGTGATAGACCGTTTGACCCGCTTGTTCACCATTATTATTCACTAAATTTAAGCCGAGTGGCTTATACTCTTCTTTTAATGCATTTGCAATTGCTGGAACAGATTCGAAAAGGTTTTTAGCGATGTCAGGAGTGAGTTCAAACAAATTTTCTTTATGTACCTTAGGAATGACTAGTGTATGTCCTTTTGTTACCTGACTGATATCTAAAAAGGCCATAACATATTCATTTTCGAATACTTTTGCTGCTGGTATTTCACCATTAACTATTTTACAAAAAATACAATCGCTCATTGAATTGACAACCCCTTTATTAACTTTGATATCCGTATTTTACCATATGTATTAGCAATAAAAAAAGAAAGAGACAGGATCCGCATGGAATCCTGTCCTCTCGAAGGGGATTGCTTCATTTTATACGTTCATTCAGGAATTACGTTTGATAAACACCTCATTTGGCAATTTAGTGTTTTTTTATAAACAGTAATCTTTGTTCAAGCTGACCATCCCCTATGTGTTTTTATAGTTTTCCCAACTTATAAAAACGGATGATAATCTGCGGTAAACACCTCATTTATTTTTTTGATAAATAGCTGGTGTTATTTGAACTCTAAATGGTTACAAGGCAACTTGTGCAAAACAACCATCCCCTTATTAGAAACGTTTAGAAGCTACTTGTTTGAAAAGTTAAATGTCTTTGACAGACACCTCATTTCAAATTTTGATGAATCACTTCATCGAGTAGTAGGTGTTTCCCCTTCGAATATTATGATGTCCGTTTTGATTTTAAATATACAAAAAAAGTAACAAAAATTTGAATTCCTATTTTTATCAACTGCGATTTGGTAAAATGTAAGGAAATCATGATATAGGAAGGACGGAAATCATGTCTTTATTATCAATTGAAGGACTAACTGGCGGATATACAAGGAATCCTGTTTTAAAAGATGTATCCTTCGAAGTAAACGAAAAAGAATTAGTTGGATTAATTGGACTGAATGGTGCTGGGAAAAGTACAACGATTAAACATATTATTGGTTTAATGGAACCACATCGCGGAGAAGTGAAAATAAATGGACGTACGATAACAGAAGATAAAGAGGCTTACCGAAAAATGTTTACTTTTGTTCCAGAAACACCTGTTTTATACGAAGAACTAACCCTCGAGGAACATTTGAGATTAACGGCAATGGCATATGGTTTAGATGAGACTACATATAAAGCACGAATTGAGAAATTATTAGCTGAATTTCGAATGGAAAAAAGACTGAAATGGTTCCCAGCTCATTTTTCCAAGGGGATGAAACAAAAAGTAATGATTATGTGCGCCTTTTTGGTGCAGCCATCTCTTTATATAGTGGATGAACCATTTGTTGGTCTTGACCCACTTGGGATTCAATCATTGCTTGATTTAATGAAAAAAATGAAAGAAAACGGTGCAGGTATACTAATGTCAACCCATATTCTTACCACTGCGGAAAAATACTGTGACTCATTTATCATTCTGCATGAAGGAAAGGTTCGTGCAAAAGGGACACTTGATGAACTCAGAAAGCAATTTTCAATGCCGACAGCTTCATTAGATGATTTATATATCCAATTAACGAAGGAAGAAAAATATGTTTGATGAGAAAAAGCTATGGAAGGACAGATCTGTTCATCGTCTAAAAGAATTTGGCACTTATCTTCGTTATATATTAAATGGTCATCTTGTTGTTGTCCTGTTATTTCTAATTGGTACGGCTGCCTTTTATTATCAAGAATGGATAAGTTCATTATCACAAGAATTCCCTGCAGAAATTATTATTGCGTTAATACTAGGGATGTTATTAACACACAGTCCTGTGTATACTTTTTTGCTTGAGGCAGATCAGGTATTTTTAATACCACTTGAAACAAGGTTAAAGAGGTATTTCTTGCAATCTGGGTTACTAAGTCTAATCTTTCAAGGATATATCTTATTAATGGTGTTAGCCATTTTGATGCCGATGTATGCACACGTTAGTGCAAATGGTTTTCAATCGTTTTTTATTTTTTTACTGGTGTTATTGATCATAAAAGCATGGAACCTTGCACTTAACTGGAGAATTCACTATTATGTTCAGCCATCGGTTTATATTTGGGACATGTTCGTCCGTTATTTCATAAATGTAATCTTTACTTTTTTATTATTTAGCAACGCCAATATACTCTTATTACTAATATTTGCCTTAATTTTGGCATTTTACTATCAATCCTTTTATGTTAGAACGAAAAAAATGGGGTTGAAGTGGGATTTACTTATTACTCAAGAAGAGAAGCGTATGGCTTCCTTTTATCGTTTAGCTAATTTATTCACAGATGTACCGAAATTAAAGGATACGGTTAAGAGAAGAAAATGGTTAGACATATTTATTCAATCCATTTCTTTTTCACAGAATAAAACCTACCATTACTTATTTGCACGAACATTCCTGAGAGCATCTGATTATTTAGGTCTTTTTATTCGTCTAACTGTAATCGGAGCTTTAGCACTGTACTTTATTTCCTTTGGGTGGGGGCAAATCGTTCTGTCACTGTTGTTTATTTATCTAACTGGATTTCAACTGCTGCCCTTATGGAATCATCACCAAAACAAGCTTTGGATTGACTTATATCCAGTATCTCAAAAACATAAAACAGCTGCATTCTATTCTATTCTAAGAACGATTCTCTATATTCAATCCACCGTTTTTTTCATGATTGTTTTGATAAAAGGGGAATGGCTCTTTTCGTTAGCAGTCCTGCTCTCAGGATTATTATTTAGCACTTTATTTGTAAATGTTTATAGTAAGAAAAGGCTAAAAGCAAGAATGGATTCGGAAAAAATCTAATATTCTTTTGCTGAGGGGAGTGGGAGCATGAACGAATATGAGTTAAAGGTATACGGTGAAGTGGTTGAATGGAAAAGGAAATTAACAAGACGTTCAGGGATGATGAATCGAATATCCAAAAAGGCTCAAGGGAAAATAAATGAAATGATCCCGGAAAAGGTCCACGAGGTCATGACAGAAAGTATAAAGGGAATGGTCAAAACCACCTTATTTGGATCCCAACTCACGACGAACAAGAATCAAGCTGCAGGTCTGAGCCTAGAAGAGCGTGATGAATTAATGAGAAAAAAGACGGCTGTATTTCAAAAGACTGCCCTTGTGGAGGGGGCAGGGACTGGGGCTGGAGGAATCCTGCTGGGTCTTGCCGATTTTCCATTACTGCTTTCCATAAAAATGAAATTTCTTTTTGAAGCGGCGGCTATTTATGGATTTAACACAAAAGAATTTGAAGAACGGCTATTTTTACTGCATATCTTCCAGCTTGCTTTCTCAAGTGATGAAATTCGCAGAGAAACCTTATCTGACATTGAAAACTGGGAAGAGAGAAAGCAGACGCTCGTGGAAATGGATTGGCGCAAATTTCAACAGGAATATAGAGATTATATTGACCTAGTAAAGATGTTCCAGTTAGTGCCGGGAATCGGTGCATTTGTGGGTGCATATGCCAATAACAATTTATTAAAACAATTAGGTGAGACGGCCATGAATGCATACAGATTAAGAATCCTAGAAAAAGCCCCTGAACTTTAGTGATTAAAGGGTTCCGTTTTCGGGGGTGCTTTGTTAGTAAAAGACAAGAGAATTGACGTATAAAATTCGCATACGTCTTTTTCTTTATTTAACAAGGTTTCTACGAAATTCTATTAACTTAGACATAGCAATTTACGATTATTATTATTATGCTCATATCGGTTGGGGATGGGGTTAAACATCCTATTTATTAAATAGACGGAAAAATTCCGCTTATTTAATAAATAGCTTCGAAATTAGCTTAAATAGACGGAGAGATTCCGCCTATTGACTCGAAATATATTATAATGGGGGATTTTGCTTTGAATAACCGGAAAACCTCCCCCTATATACCCCGAAACGAACTCCATTTTGCTTCTAACCGGAAAATCTCCGCTTATTTTACTTTTGCTGGTTACTGATTAAGACAAGCCACCCTAATAGGGGGTGAGTTTTAACTCAAAAATCCAAGAGAACCTCATGTTGATGCATTACGGTGAACCCTATCACAAGTAAGTGAGGTTATATTTGTATAAATAAGGTTTTTTGTATTCTTAATAAAAAAACTCGCCCAGCAGTGATCTGCCCCGTAAATGTTAGACACCATTCTAACATTTACGGGGTGTTTTTTATGGCTAAATTTAGTGCGGAGGATAAATTAGCGGCTGTTCAGCGCTATTTACAAGGCAATGATGGTTATCGTAGGATAGGGGCTTCCATTGGAGTACACTCTTCTCTCATAAAAACTTGGGTGAAGCAATACGAGATAAACGGTGAAGAAGCGTTTCAAAAATCCTATACAAGTTTCTCAACAGAGTTTAAACTAGACGTACTAAAATATATGAATGATTACGGGACGTCACCGAATGAAACAGCTGCTATTTTTAATATAGCTGATCCTTCTACCATTCGAAAATGGAGTAGGCAGTTCGAGGAACATGGAATTGATGCCCTTAAATCAAAGAAAAAGGGGCGTCCATCCATGAAAAAAGAAACAATGAAAACAGAAACACAGAAACCAAAAGCCAACCAACCAATACCGGGCGAAGAATCTATGGAGGCTTTACAATCAAAAGTT
>NZ_NPDD01000080.1 GCF_002272245.1 Bacillus sp. 7884-1
CATAAGTATGAGGTTGTGGATCTAGTTGAAGTCGCTGACATGAAACGCAGCACGTATTATTATTGGGAAAAACGATTAAATCAGCCTGGTAAATATGAAAAGATAAAGGAAGCAATTAAAGAGATTTTCCATGAACATAAAGGTCGTTATGGGTACCGTCGCATCACGAAAGAATTAGAAAAAAGAGGTTTCCACCATGATTCAAAAACAATCAATCGTTTAATGAATGATATGGGTATAAAATGCATGGTACGTATGAAGAAGTTCAAATCTTACAAAGGAAATGTAGGTAAAGTCGCTCCGAACGTCTTAAATCGGGATTTTACTGCTGAGAATATGAATGAAAAGTGGGTAACCGACATCACAGAATTCCACCTATTTGGTGAGAAGCGTTACCTCTCCCCTGTCCTAGATTTGTGTAATGGTGAAATCATTGCCTACAGCATCATGAATCGTCCTTTATATAAATTGGTAGGAGACATGTTAGATCAAGCGATTGAACATCTTCAGCCTGGAGAACAAGTTATTCTACATTCTGATCAGGGTTGGCATTATCAAATGAAAAAATATCAAAAAAACTAGAACAACACCAAATCACACAGAGTATGTCCCGAAAAGGAAACTGTTTAGATAATGCAGTCATGGAAAATTTCTTTGGCTTATTAAAGTCCGAACTTCTTTATCTACAGGAATTTGACAATATAGAGCATTTTGAACGGGAATTAGCTGATTATATACACTATTACAATCACAAACGGATGAAGGCAAAATTAAAAGACCTAAGTCCAGTGGAATACCGGACACAGGTCTTAAAGGTTGCATAAAAGTATTTGTCTAACTTTATTGGGTCAGATCAGCAGATGGCGAGTTTTACTTTTTTATATACCAATAACGATTCCAATACGATTGTCATATCGGCATCTATTCTCAGAAAAGCACCCTAAAACGGAACACTTTATTTAGTGATGTTCAGGGGTTTCATTTAATCTGCTTGGTGTATTCTTATTGCTGCGGTACCTAGAGTTTTTGCAGCTATTAACATTGCATTCTCATCGATGTCAAATTTTGGATGGTGATGTGGGTAGCCTGGTTCAGCACCAGGAGGTTTTGCGCCTGTGAAAAAGAAGGTGCCGGGTATTTTCTTTAAGTAATAAGCGAAATCCTCTCCACCCATTTGCGGCTCAGATTCCTCGATGGTAAGAACTTCAGGAACTTCCTTAGCAAGAGAAACAAGAAATTCTGTTTCTTTTGCATGGTTGACTACTGCTGGATAACCTCTCTCATACAAAAAGGTATAGGTGCTGTCAGACAAGTAGCAGGTTCCTTTAATAATTCTTTCCATTTCTTCTTCAATGTATTGACGAACATCATCATTAAAGGTTCGGACGGTCCCAACAAGCTTTGCTTTATCTGCTATTACGTTAAACGCATTTTCAGACATAAATGTGCCTACTGTAACTACCGCTGATTCAACTGGATTCACCTTCCGGCTGACAATTTGTTGTAAATTTAAAACCAGCTGTGAAGCAGTGACAATAGCATCCTTTGTTTTATGAGGCTGTGCACCATGTCCGCCTTTTCCCTGAATATCAATTTCAAAACGATCAGCTGCTGCCATAATCGGTCCTGTTCGATATTGGATGGTGCCGGTTGCCTCACTTGCCCATAAATGAGTTCCAAATATAACATCAACACCATCTAAGCAGCCATCCTCAATCATGGTGATGGCTCCGCCTGGTGCAAATTCCTCGGCATGCTGATGAATAAAGACATAATTTCCTTCCAGCTCATCTTTCAATTCATCTAGCACCTTTGCAAGTACAAGGAGAGTGGCAGTATGTCCATCATGGCCGCAGGCATGCATGACCCCCGGAACTAATGATTTATAAGGTACATCCTTTTCATCATGGATAGGGAGTGCATCAAAATCCGCTCTTAATGCCACGGTTTTTCCAGGCTTCTTTCCGTATACTTTCGCGACAACTCCGTTACCACCAACATTTCCTTTTACTTCTATTCCAAGGTTTTCATAATATGCCTTTATATACTGTGCCGTATTATATTCTTGAAAGGATAATTCAGGATGCTGGTGCATAAACCTGCGAAGGGATACCATTTCATCATAGTAACCTTCTAATTTAGTAAACAATTGATTAATCATGAACATTCCCCCAACACCTTAAGTAGTATTATCAAACTATTTTAACACTTTTACACTATTATGTAGATTTTTATGTTTGTTTTCTTTCTAATTTTATAGAGTTTTGACAGAGAAAGGATAATGTAATCGATGAAAAAAGGAAATCGTTATACATACTTAATTTTAGGTTTTGCAATTCTTATAGCAATCTATATTTCTATCAAAATAGCTGCTAAACAAACCTTTTGGCTGGATGATAATCTAGCGGATTTATTTGCAAATGTACCTGATCCCTTTAATCCATTCTTTCTTCTCCTTACTGAATTAGGAGACAAAAAGGGGATAGGTATTGTTGCGTTGATTGTGTTGGGATGGCTATTGCTGATAAAGAGAAATTTCTTAGGAGCTGCCGCCATTACTCTATCTGTCGCTCTAGGAAATGAAGTAAATAAACTTCTAAAGGACCTAATTTCACGCAAAAGACCTGACCTTGATCATCTGGCACATGTGGATAGCTTAAGTTTTCCAAGTGGACATGCAATGGTTGGATTAATCTGTTATTTTTTTATTGCTTACCTTGTTATAGAAGAGCTGAAGTCAGCCACAGCGAAAAAACTTGTTATCCTATTTACAGCGCTTTTATTGCTGCTAATTGGTGCAAGTCGCATCATTCTTCAAGTCCATTACCCAACTGATGTCATTGGTGGCTATACATTTGGCTATATTTGGGTGATGCTATCTATATTTATTTACAACTTCTTCAAAAAGAAATTAAAAAATAACAAAAAAAGAGGCTGAGGCCTCTTTTTTCTTTCTGTTTAAAAACGAAATAGTCACCGGACCCAAAAACAGTATGAGTCAGAGTTAGTTTAACCCTTATGAGTGACCGCTTCATCATTTTTTATAAGGATACGGGCTGTCATCGCTCAATTATTATATGAGGAACATCGCTACTATCGTAGTGACTACAAGACCAATTACGACTGGAAGCAGATTTCGCCTTGCTAATTCAAATGGGTCAACGTTACAAATAGCGGCAGCAGGGATTAATGCCCAAGGTACTAAGGTTCCGCCCCCCACCCAAATGGCAGCTATTTGGCCAAGAGCAGTTAGAGTGGCGACACCTTTACCGATTGCAACCGCAAATAAGCCTGCGACTGACCCAGCGAGTGAAATTCCCGAAAATCCTGATCCATCTAAACCTGTAATCGCTCCTACCGTAGTTAGCGTCACTGCCCCGACCACTTTACTTAATGGAACTATATTTGCTAACGCAATACCCAGGTCATTCACAATACCTTGAGATCCATCTGGTAAAAAGTCACCGATAATCTTTCCAAAACCTGCATCACCTAAATAGAAGAAGGCAGCGATTGGGATTACTGGGCCAAAGACCTTAAACCCAAAGGTAAATCCTTCAATTAAATAGGAAGTTGTTTTTTCAAGACCCTTATTTTTATGGCTGACCATGGTGATAAGGAGCAGGATGAAAATCGATGTTCCACCAATTAATGCAGTTGCGTCACCGCCAGTCAGGTCAAGGATAAACATAGCTGCAACGTCAATGGCAAATAATATCGGGACAAGAATGGCAAAGAATTGCTTTTGGCCATTTGTAAGGAGATTTTTCTCGGATGTGGTTTCATCATTTGTTTCCAAAGGTACATATGGAGTTGGCTTTAATACACCATTTTTCATATCTCTCTTTAGAAAATAGAAGGCAGCTATCGTGGTGACAATCCCCATTACAAATACTAAGGGTATACTAGCACTGATGACATCACCGATTGGAATTCCAGCAGCATCTGAAGTTAGTTTTGGTGCAGCCTGTATGACAAAGTCACCTGATAAAGCTATACCGTGTCCGAACAAGTTCATTGCCATCGCAACACCCAAGGCTGGAAGTCCCGCCCGTAAGGCAACTGGAAGCAATACTGCACCAAGCAGGGCAACAGCAGGAGACGGCCAGAAGAACCAGGAGATTACCATCATTAGTATACCAATGGTCCAATACGCGAGAGCAGGGTTACGGATTAATTTTGTAAAAGGTGAAATCATTACATCGTTTATCCCGGTTGAAGTTAAGGTTTTGCTCATAGCCACAATAATGGAGATGACTAATATGGTTGATAACAGCTCTGTAATCGCATAAATAAAACTGTTGAAAATACTACTGACTGAACTGCTTAATGATCCTGTTGCCGTAATCGCAATCAGGAATATCCCGACGATGCAGATAAGTGTGGTATCTCTTCGTTTGACCATAAATCCGATAATAAGAGCTATAAAGACAACATATATCCAATGGAGAGCTGAAAGCTCAATAAGCATAAAATGACCCCCTTTCATCTTCATCAAAAGGACGAATATAGTTATTCGCCCACATGATGTAATACAGAATATGAATCTATATGAAAGTGGTGAAAGGGTTTTGAAGAAATAGTAAACGTAAAAACGACTTTTTTTTGACACTTTTCATCGTTACCTATACACAAATAGGAATAACCGATATAGTGAAAAGAGTGCGTTGTACTCTATGAAGTTTTTAATTTTTTGCTACATATATTAGAATATAATCAGACATGTCTTTCGAAAGGTGGATTTATTTAGATGACCAAGCAAATCAATGAAACGTTTTTAAAAGCAGCAAGAGGGGAACAAACAGACCACGTACCCGTTTGGTTTATGCGTCAAGCAGGACGCTCGCAGCCAGAATATAGAGAGATTAAAGAAAAATACTCTTTGTTTGAAATTACTCACCAGCCTGAACTATGCGCATACGTAACCCGCCTTCCAGTTGAGCAGTACAATGTTGATGCGGCAATTCTATATAAGGATATCATGACTCCGCTACCAGCGATTGGAATGCAGGTTGAAATAAAATCAGGGATTGGTCCTGTTATTGATAACCCAATCACTTCATTAGCAGATGTTGAAAAACTGGGTGAAATTAATCCTGAACAGGATGTACCTTATGTTTTAGATACGATTAAATTATTAACTCAAGAACAATTGTCTGTTCCGTTAATTGGATTTTCTGGGGCTCCTTTTACACTTGCAAGTTACATGATTGAAGGCGGACCTTCTAAAAACTATAATAAGACAAAGGCTTTTATGTACTCTGAACCGAAAGCATGGTTCGCTTTAATGGAAAAGCTTGCTGATATGATTATTACATATGTGAAATCACAAATTAAGGCTGGAGCGAAAGCGATTCAAATCTTTGATTCTTGGGTTGGGGCATTGAATGTTGAAGACTACCGCTACTTTATTAAGCCGGTCATGAATAGAATTTTCACAGAACTTAAAGAAGAGAATGTTCCACTCATTATGTTTGGAGTAGGAGCGAGTCATCTTGCTTTAGAGTGGAATGACCTGCCACTTGATGTCGTTGGATTGGATTGGCGTTTACCGATTCAACAAGCTAGAGAGTTAGGAATTCAAAAAACGGTTCAAGGTAATCTTGACCCAGCAATCCTGTTAGCACCATGGGAAGTGATTGAAGAAAGGGCTAAAGCCATCCTAGATCAAGGCATGGCGCAGGGAGGTTATATCTTTAACCTTGGCCATGGGGTATTCCCGTCTGTTAAACCTGAAACATTAAAAAGATTAACCTCATTTGTTCATGAGTATTCCGCAACAAAACGCAGCAGATAAAAACACTATTCGAGTGTTAATATTGGTAAGATAGCTGTTTTTTTGGCACAATATAATATGCATGAAAAAAGAGGGCCCTAAATCATTAGAGGCCCTCTCAATCCTGAAATGAGGCCATTATTGGACAAGGTACTATATTTTAGACTGTGTTAAAGCTTAATTTTGATTTTGGCACTCTGTTGATTTTCGTTCC
>NZ_NPDD01000081.1 GCF_002272245.1 Bacillus sp. 7884-1
GCGGAAAGCGAAGTGACTGGAGCGGAAATAAACAGACTAATTTAACACAGCCATATTTTAAATGAGCAACAAGACTTAAAAACGAGGTGCGGAAGATGACTAAAAAGAAAATGGGATTACTCGTAATGGCTTACGGAACCCCATATCATTTAGATGATTTAGAACGTTACTATACACATATTCGTCATGGAAGAAAGCCTACTCCAGAAATGATAGAAGAATTACGTGGCCGCTATGAAGCAATCGGTGGAATATCACCACTAGCAAAAATTACAATTGAGCAGTCTAAAAAACTAGAAGAACATTTAAATCGGGTCCAGGATGAAATAGAGTTTAAAATGTATCTTGGCTTAAAGCATATCGAACCATTTATCGAAGATGCTGTTAAGGACATGCAAGCAGATGGGATTAAAGAAGCTGTTAGTATAGTCTTGGCGCCGCATTTTTCAACATTTAGTATTAAATCCTATAATACCAGGGCAAAGGAAGAAGCGGACAAACTCGGTGGTATCACTATCACATCCATTGACAGCTGGTATGATGAACCAAAATTTATTACCTACTGGGTAGAAAAAATAAAAGAAATTTATGAGCAAATGCCTCAAGAAGAAAAAGATAACGCTATGATGATTGTCTCAGCTCATAGTCTTCCTGAGAAGATTTTGCAATTTGGAGACCCTTACCCAAGTCAGCTTCAAGAAACAGCTGAATTAATTGCAAAGCAAGCCGGAATAAGTAATTATGCGATTGGCTGGCAAAGCGCAGGGAATACACCAGATCCCTGGTTAGGGCCCGATGTACAGGATTTAACTCGAGACTTGGCGAAAGAACATCCATACAAAGCATTTGTTTATGCACCTGTTGGCTTTGTTTGTGAACATTTAGAAGTCCTCTATGACAACGATTACGAATGTAGAATTGTTGCTGAAGAAGTTGGAGCGAGTTATTATCGTCCTGCAATGCCAAACGCACATGATGATTTAATTGATGCAATGTCTACTGTTATCTTAAAAAGATTAGCTAACTAATCAGAATCGAAAAGAAAGAAGGGTGACATCCGTGGCGGAAGAAAAACAGAAGGTAGCCATCATTGGGGGAGGAATTGCAGGGCTTACTGCAGCATATTACCTTCAAAAAGTCATCAATGAAAAAAAGCTGCCTTTCGAAATCAAACTTATTGAAGCATCTCACCGTCTCGGAGGTAAAATGCAAACCGTAATAAGGGACGGTTTTACCATTGAAAAAGGTCCTGATTCCTTCCTTGCTAGAAAAGTGAGCATGATCAGACTTGCAAAGGAAGTAGGAATGGAGGAGCAATTAGTTTCTAATTCAACAGGGAAATCCTATGTTCTTGTCGATGACAAGCTTCATTCAATGCCTGGGGGTTCGATCATGGGAATCCCAACTGAAATAGGCCCATTTATTACAACAGGGTTATTCTCCATTCCGGGGAAGGTCAGAGCAGCTGCAGATTTTATTTTACCGAGATCACCAGGTAATATTGACCAGTCTTTAGGAGAATTTTTTCGAAGAAGGTTAGGCGACGAGGTGGTAGAGAATCTAATTGAACCGTTATTATCGGGAATTTACGCCGGTGATATCGATCAAATGAGCTTAATGTCTACTTTCCCGCAATTCTATGAGGTGGAACAAAAACACCGGAGCCTCATTTTAGGGATGAAAAAGACTACGCCTTCAAAAACGAAAACACAAGAACCAGCCGAGAAGAAAAAGGGTGCTTTTTTAACCTTTAAGTCTGGTCTGCAGTCCTTCGCTGAAGGGATTGAAGCGAAGATAGACCCCAATTCTATCCTAAAAGGGCATCGGGTCGATAAAATAACAAAGAAAAATAAGCAGTATGAGCTTTATCTAAATAACGGTGAGACAATGGCTGCTGACTGTATTATTGCGGCAACCCCGCATAAGATTACGCAATCGATGTTCTCAGACTATCATTTTTTTGATCCATTTAAGTCAGTCCCCTCTACATCTGTTGCCACCGTGGCCCTTGCCTTTCCTGAAGAAGCCATTAAAAAGGATATAGATGGAACAGGATTTGTTGTTTCTAGGAATGGTGATTATTCTATTACTGCCTGTACTTGGACACATAAAAAGTGGGAACACTCTACTCCGGAAGGTAAAGTGCTGCTGCGCTGTTATGTAGGAAGAGCCGGGGACGAAACAATTGTAGAACTTTCTGATGATAGGATTATTAAGATTGTAATGGATGATTTAAGCAGGACAATGGATATTGGAATGCAGCCTGATTTTGCCATCGTTTCTCGCTGGAAAGATTCAATGCCGCAATACACCGTGGGTCATAAACAACGCCTTGAGACCATCAGAAAGCATATTAAATCTGAATTGCCTGGAGTCTTTTTAGCCAGCGCATCCTTTGGTGGAGTAGGACTTCCTGATTGTATAGACCAAGGTGAAGCCGCAGTAAAAGGTGTATTAGAGTATTTAAATGTCAAAGCATAAACTAAGAAGCTGTTTTATTAATAGCTTCTTTTTTTATAAATGAGGGGGTACAAAGTTGAAGTTAACAATTATTGGTTTTTGGGGTGGATACCCTCCAAAAAATGGGGCGAGTTCAGGATATTTACTTGAACATGAAGGGTTTAATTTGTTGATAGATTGTGGCAGTGGTGTTCTTGCGAAAATGCAAAATATTATTGAGCCGGAAGAGCTTGATGCTGTGTTAATCTCTCATTATCATCCAGACCATATTGCAGATATAGGTGTATTACAGCATGCCCGCTTAATTCAGGGTTTTTTAGGGAAGAGTTTTCCGACCCTGCCTATCTATGGACACTCCTATGACCAATCAGAATTTGCAAAATTAACCTATAAAGAAATCACGAAGGGAATTGCCTACTCGCCTAATGAGGTTCTTACTGTCGGACCATTCCAGGTTTCCTTCTTAAAAACAGACCATCCTGTACCCTGCTATGCAATGAGAATAGAAGAAAATGGGAAATCACTCGTGTATACAGGTGACAGCTCCTTTAAAGAAGAATTTATTGAGTTTGGCAAAGATGCGGATCTATTATTATGTGAATGTAATTTTTATCAGCATCAAAATGGAAAGTCTGCAGGTCATATGAATAGCGTTGATGCAGGGGGATTTGCAGGAAGAGCAGGTGTTAAACAATTAATCTTAACCCATCTTCCACATTACGGAGATATATCTAAGCTTATCGATGAGGCAAGTACTGAATATACTGGTATAATTAAGCTTGCAGATGAATTTCAAACCATTTCACTATAGGAAAGGGAAGGGTAGTATGTTATTTATCGATAATAAAGGCATCACCGATCCACGTATAAATCTCGCCATTGAAGAGTATGCTTTGAAAAATCTTGATATCAATGAAACATATTTATTATTTTACATAAATGAGCCATCCATTATCATTGGAAAAAACCAAAATTCAATAGAAGAAATAAATACAGAGTATGTTGAGAGCAATGGTATACATGTGGTACGAAGATTGTCTGGCGGCGGAGCGGTATATCATGACCTTGGCAACCTAAATTATAGCTTTATTACAAAAGATGACGGGGACAGCTTTCATAATTTCCGCAAATTTACAGAGCCGGTAATTGCAGCACTTAAACAAATGGGGATAAATGCAGAATTAAGTGGCAGAAATGATATTTTAGCTGAAGGAAGGAAGATATCTGGGAATGCCCAATTCTCAACAAAGGGCCGTATGTTCACCCATGGAACACTTCTGTTTAATTCTGAAATGGATCACATTGTCTCCGCTTTAAGGGTGAAAAAGGATAAAATTGAATCCAAGGGAATCAAGTCAGTCCGCAGCAGAGTGGCTAATATTTCAGAATTTCTGACAGAGAAATTATCTGTTGAAGAATTTCGTTCTTCCTTACTGAAATTTATTTTTCAAGGCGAAGAAGTAACGGAGTATGTGCTTACAGAAGAGGATTGGGAGAAAATTCACCAACTTTCTAAAGAACGCTATCAAAATTGGGACTGGAACTACGGGAAATCGCCAAAGTTTAACCTCCAGCATTCGCATCGTTTCCCTGTGGGGCAAATTGATGTTCGATTAGATGTGGATAAAGGTGTTATTGAAAACTGTAAAATTTATGGTGACTTTTTTGGTGTTGGTGATGTAAGTGAGATCGAGAATAAACTGAAGCATGTTCGCTACGAAAAGAACGAGTTAGAAGCAGCGCTTAAAGATGTCGACACAACCTTTTATTTTGGAAATGTAACAAAAGAAGAATTTATCAACCTCATTTATTAGCGTTTAGCACGGTGAAATATTCACCGTGTGTTTTTTTGCTTTCTATCCGGTATGTTGACACATACCAAGGTATAAAACCTTTGTAAAATTCAATACAAAACTCAAATTCCCTCATAATATATAGGGCGTTCATCTTTGCCATGGGAAATAGGAGTGAGGATAATGGGGACGATAATATTTATCGGTTTAAATAAATCCGGGTCAAGCAGAGAGGCAGTGAAAGCAGCAAATGAATTAGATTATTATACAGTTGTTTTTACAAATCAGGAAAAGCAAATCCAGCAAAGAAGTGAATATAAAGATGTTCATCAACTGACTTTTGTGGACCTTAGCAATATCGAAGAGATAAAAAAACAAATTAATATATTGATGGATCGTGGAAATGAAATAATAATTATTACTAGTTTTGTCGCAAAATACGTTCAGACTGCCTCGATGTTGGCTGACGAATACTGCGAAAACTATTTATCAACGGAAGCACTTGCTATTATGGAAAATAAAGAAAAAACTAGAACTTTTTTTACTAACCAATCATTCACTCCAAGATTTAAGTTAATAACAAAAGACATGCCTTTTGTTCTAACTAACCAGATGTTAATCTTCCCGGTGGTAGTGAAGTGTGCTTCTTCAACTGGCTCAAGGGACGTCATCTTTGCAGAAAATATGATGAAACTAGAAAAAAACGTAAATATGCTGCGCTCCAAAGATCCAAGTGAAACCATCATCATTGAAGAATATGTGAATGGAGACCAATATTTAGTGGAGGTTCTGGTCAGCAACTGGAGGGTTCTAATTGGTGCCGTCATTAAGCAAGAAATTACAATGGGGAAACGATTTATTGTTACGGGATACGGGGTGTTAGCAGAAGTACCGCGAAACCTAGAAGAAAGCTTACTTGAATTAATAGAAACAATCGTGACCTCTTTAGAATTTCAAAATGGTGCCTTTCATTTGGAAATAAGATTGACAGAGGATGGCTGGAGACTAATTGAAATAAATCCTAGAATTTCCGGCGGGGCAATGAACAAGATGATTCAAGCAGCTTTTGGTTATAGCTTAGTGGAAGAAACACTAAAGTTGTTAATAGGAGAGACTCCTTCTTTAGTAAAGTTCACAAATCATTATGTTTTTACACAGTATGTCATCCTTGATAATAAAGGCATTTTAGAAAAGGTAACAGGCAAGGGAAGGGCAGCGGCTACACCTGGTGTGGTAGAAGTATACGTCAAGCCGAAGAGTGGAACTTATGTAACACCTCCCTTATCAATGGGACACCGCTATGCGTATGTAATTGCAAGAGGAGATACGCTCGAAGAAGCAGAAAATATTGCAAAGCAGGCAGCGAATGAGATTACCTTTCACCTAAGAAGAGAGTAAAAGATCCCCACAGTGGTTTATGGGGGTCTTTTTAACGTTATTTTTTTACTGAAACCGTGGTTTACTTGTATTTTGGTTAATTTATTATTTGTATGCTTGTTGCTTAAAAGTCCAAGCCTTCTCAATTTTTCAGAATAAATTATGAGTGAATAATAAACTGAAAGTGGAAATGACATAGGGGAATTCGTCCGATCCTACAATGTTGTCCAGATTTCCGAAACAACCTTATTGGTTTGTTCCGAGAAATTTGGCTATTTTTAATTAGGAAGGGGAAATAAAATGCGTGTTTCTGTTGGGAAATGGACAAAACATAAATTGATGCTTGAGGATGAAAGACTTGCTTCCTGTTTGCCTGATACACAATATTTGGATAAAACTTCCTTGAATATAATGTTAGACAAATATAATCAAATAATGGTAAAGCCATGCTTTGGTTATCAGGGGAGAGGAATTATCCAAATCTCTTCATTATTAGATGAAGAATTCGAACTTCATATTGAACGCAGGAAATCATTCGTAAACGGAAAGGAGAACATCTACGATTACTTAAAAGAGAATCACTTTCCAAGAAAAAGACAACGGTATATCGTCCAGCAAAGAATTCCACTTGCAACGATAAATAATAATCCATTTGATGTTCGGGTAATGGTACAAAAGAAAAAGGATTCTTTGGAATGGGTAGTAACTGGTAAACTTGCAAAAGTGGCAGCAAATAATTTTGTTGTTACTAACGTAGCAAAAGCTGTTTTATCAGTGGAAGATGCTATTGAAAAATCACTGATAAACAATGAAAAAATTAAAGATATTGTCGCGGATTTAGAGGAAGTTTCCTTGTTGATTGCGGGGCAATTAGCAAATTCCTATCCCCAAAAACGTGTATATGGAATAGATCTTGGTATTGATTTAGAAGGGAAGGTCTGGATTATAGAAGCAAACCTAAGACCTGCTTTATCCATGTTTAAATTATTAAATGATGGCTCATATGAAACCATTAAATCTTATAAAAGAGGATGAAAAATGGATAGGCATAACATCTGCCTATACCTTTTAATGTGAATTGAATATAAATTATGGTAAAGGTCCTAATTACCTATTTATATTAGGAGGCGGAGGAAAGAGGATGAATACGGTTGGTGTACTGCTTTCTAAAAGGGAATGGAGTAAGTTAATTAGCCAAAAAAACAAAAAGGACGAAATTTGGCATATTTATGCGAAGAAGGGTCGAGAGTTAGACCTTAAAATTCAATTCTTTACACTTACTGATATTTCCCTCGAGAGTTTAAAAACGCAAGCAATTGAAATTCAGAATAATTCTATGATAAAAAAGGATACAGTTGACATCCCATCAATTATTTATAACCCAACAATATTTTATAAAAAAAAGTATATCAAAAAGTTAAGGGAACTTTCTAACCACCCCAAATTTCAAGTCCTTAATGAACACCATCTAATAAAGAAAAAAGAATTATGTGCATTACTAGATTCATATTCTGATTTAAAAATAGATTTTGAGGAAGAAAATGATGCTAATAATACTTTATTTACTTTATATGTAGTAGGTCAAAAAAAGTTAAATAATAAATGGAAATCCCCGATTATGTACGCAAAAGATTCCAACCAAAAATTATACTACCTCGAAGATGCCTCAGTGGATGTATTATGGGAGTGCAGCCAAAGGGTTTTAGATATCATTCACTTATATTACCCTGGAATTTTCGAGATTGGCATTGTATTTTCATTAAATAAAAATGGTCTCTATTCTTTAAGTTCAACCTGTTCAATCAATACCATTGTTAACGACATTTTTGGATGGAACACTAAGATATGTGAAAAAATATGTAAATTTCCATTCAAGGTTGCCAAGAAAATACTACAAAAAAATTCTCACGATGGCATCGGCAATGAATATAGCCTTGCTTATCCATCACAATCAACCAAACCTTTATTTAGTCCAGAATCTGAAGAAAACCTGATAATGCGTTCAAATGAGGAAAGTATTAATCTCTGGATCAAAATAAAGGAGTCTCAGGACGAGGAAATGTGCCTAAAATTACCAAGGCTACATTCAAAATTAATCACCAGTGACCAAATCTCTATCCAGTTTGGAATTAAAGTACAAACATGTAAAATTGACATCATTGAAAGGGAATTTCGTTTAAACCGAAATTCATTTACCAATCCTGCAGAAGTAATGATCTCTAGTTCACTTTTAAAGAATATGCATATCCCAATGGACATGATATATCAGTTAAAGATATCAAACGATAAAGTAATAATTGGTCCATCCATTGGGCTGTTGCTAGGGGAAAACAATCAACTGTACAATCCAGCCTATATGGAAAAGTACTCTGACCGTTTGGGGGAATATGAGAAATTTGGCGGCTTAGTTATTGCCTTTTCCACCCGTTCCATCGATTGGGAGGAAAAGATAGCCTATGGGATGCTGTATGATCCAACTCAAAAAAAGTGGAGATATGATTCTGCACCAATTCCAGCTGTCTTGTACCGTAGAAATTTCCATCAAAATCCTGATAGGATTAACCAGCTAATTGAAATGACAAATAATAATTTATTCAATTCCCATTACTTTAAGAAATCTGATCTAATTTTATTAAAAGATGAAAAGGAAATTCGTAACCATGTCCCGGCCACACATCTGTTGAAAAAAATCGAAGATTTAATTGAATTTGTTCAGGATAGGGAAAAGGTTATATTGAAGCCCGTTAGCCTTTCACGAGGGCGAGGCATCTTTATTTTGGAAAAAAATCCAAAACAAGATGATGGGTATATCCTATACGACCATCAAAATGAGTTTCTACGCCGGTATCTGATTCCTGATACCAAGGGATTAGAGGAAATGTTAAAGAAGTTGAACATATTAAATAAGCAATATTTGTATCAAACCTACATTCCGCTTCTGAAAATAAACAACCGACCCTTGGATGTGAGAGTAGTTATGCAAAAAAATGATATAAAAAGCTGGAAGTGCTCTGGTATCGAATGCAGGGTTGCCGGTGAAAATGAGGTGTTAACCAATATTGCAAGAGGCGGAGAAGCAATGACCTTGGAGGAAGTGGTAATTGGAACAGGAATTAATCAATCATACGATGAGATTAATGAAAGTATTATAAATCTGTGTCAGAAGTTCTGTTATTTAATAGATAAAAAAGACGAACATTATGCAGAATTTGGTTTAGATATCGGTCTTGATCAAGAGGGGTTTCCATGGATTATTGAGGCAAATATTTTTCCGAGTTTTAAAGGCTTTAAAGAAATGGACTATGAAATGTACTTGAAAATACGCACTCAGCCCATCTTTTATGCTGTTCATTTACAAGGATTTTGCGTAAGTGAAAGTGAGGTGTGGAGCTCCTACGAAACATATAATAATAAAAATTTCCACTTCTAATCATAATATATAAATGTGTAAAAAACAGGCTATCTGGTATAAGGCCTGTTTTATTTTTACTTACGAATTTTTTAATGAAGAGTTGTCCACACCAATTAAACACTATGTACATAGATTGTAGAAGGTGTATAAAATGCTAGAAAGAGCAGTATTTTTACCCGTAAGGATGTGTTTTTTAGAGTCTTTTAAAAAGAGTGGTGGGATTATTCTGTGAAAATAGTACAAATAGCTAAAAATATTATTCCAGTGCCGCCAATTGGTTACGGTGGTACGGAGCGTGATATACATTATTTAACGAATTGTTTGATTGATCGTGGTCATGAAGTCATTGTTTTTGCTAAACAGGGATCAAAATGTAAAGGTAAATTGATTCCTTATCCAAAGAATAGTTCGAAGAATCTATTACCTTTTGTTAAAAAAAATCTTCCTGATGGTGTGGATGTAATTATTGACCATGCAGGGTTTGTTGCCACGGCCAAACTCCCAATTCCGACCTTATGTTCAATTCATTCTGCCATTAAGTTTAATGTGCAATTTCCTATATATGTTAGTAAATATTTATTGGAACATAAGGGAAATGGGAAAGGCTACTTTGTTCATAATGGAATCGGTGTCGATGATTATCCATATCTGGAGCAGAAAGAGAATTTCTTATTATCACTTGGAAGAATAATTCAATCAAAAGGGACACATTTGGCAATTAAGGCAGCAAAAGCTACAGGGGATTCATTAATTATTGCAGGTAATGTACCCAAAAAAGGTATTGCATATTTTAATAAGGAGGTTAAGCCACACATTGATGGGGAGCAAATAAAATATATAGGGGAGGTGGGTGGTGAAGAAAAAATGGAACTACTTTCTAAAGCAAAATGTGTCCTTTTCCCAATTACTTGGGGTGAACCATTTGGATTGGTACCAATTGAAGCAATGGCCTGTGGTACCCCTGTTATTGCTTTTAGAAAAGGGGGAGTACTGGAGACAATGAATGGTTTCCCAGAGCTAACTTGTAATAATTTAAATGAAATGGTTACTATCCTTCAACGTAGTCATTTTCCGCCTCCCCAAAAATTAAGGGAGTATGTCACTCAATATTTCTCAGCTGAGGTTATGACAGATAATTTTGAGAAGCTTATCCATAAGGCAATTAAGGAATATAAAAAATAATTAGGGAATTTGTAGATATCATTGCTTTTGAAGGGGTGGGTACATGAAAAAAATTTTGTATGTAGGTTTTCTTGGTCATAATAACCTAGGAGATGAATTATTGTTTGACCTATTCGAAGAAATGAGTGGGAAGTACCTTAATACGAACACATATCAAATTTCAGCTACTTCTCCATATTCTTTCTCAGCCTTAAAAAGGTTTGATAACAAGTATGATATATATATACTAGGTGGAGGCTCTCTGTTAACACCGTCCTTCTCCTATATCAATTATATTTATAAAGCCGTTAAACAAAATAAAAAAGTGATAATATGGGGGAGTGGAATCGATCGGATTCCCAAAAAATATATTGATAACCTTCATATTCAAGAAGATTTTGATGTTCGTAATATAATTGACAAGAATAATAGAAAAATGTTAATTGAAATTATTGAACATTCAGTTTGGTGTGGGGTTAGAGGTCCACTTACCTATAAGTTTCTAAAGGCAATTGGAGCAAATATGGACAAAGTAGAAATTAGTGGAGATCCTGGCTTACTTTTAGATGTAGATAATGGCACATCTAGTTTTTTATGGGGAAATAATGAAAAAATAATAGGCGTTAATTGGGCTATTCACAAAGATAAGTTAAGAAATATGCATGAAATAGAGGTTGAAAACCAATTAGCAGTCACACTTAAAGATTATATTCTGCAGGGCTATAAAATATATATGTATAGTTTATGGAAAAAAGATATTGAAGTAAGCAATCGGCTTTACAGGAAAATAAATGATAATGTAAACGTTATTCATGATACCAGGTTGTATAATCAAAATGAGTTAATGGGTTTAATGAAAAATTTTCATTTCACTATTAATTACAGATTGCATGCTAGTGTAATATCTTGTGCTTCTGGTGTTCCTTATATTTCTCTTGGAAATAGGTTTAAAGATTTAGATTTTGCCCATTCTATTGACCTTAAAGAGTTAGTGATTTCCACAGAATCGTTAAACATTAAACAAAAAATTAATGGAGTAAGTCTGTATATTAATGCCAATCGTGAAGAAATAATAAATAAATTTAATAAACATAAACAAAAATATAGTCAAAAATTAATAACTCCATTTAATCAAAATTTATTTTATTAAAAAATATCAAATAAAAAACAAGCTCTTAAGTGGGCTTGTTTTTTTATTTTCTAAAATTTGCAGTATCAAGGTCCTAGTCATTTCCAAATGCTTTTGTTGTATATTGGACAAAGTTTTCTACTCTTCCGATGATATAACTTTTTCGCCTTAATCGTGCATTTGATTGCTTAAAGGTGTGAAAATTCCAATTGCTTCTTCGAATGTAAACATAGTTATACCTGCTTGTTGTATAAATTTTCACATTCCTGCGCTTGCAAATACCTACAAACCCACTGTCTTCCCCTGAGCCTTTTATAGAAGGGAACTTAATCCTTGGGTAGATTTCTTTCTTGAAAATTAAAGTCCCGCCTTTCAAAGAGCTTTTCCCCGCTTTATTCTCAGTACCAAGTTTTCGAATGGTTAATAGTTTTTCTTTTTCAAAATACATAAATGATTTTCCCTTGCCCACCAGCTGTGCATTTGTATTATTAAAAACTTCCATAGCCTCTGTTAAATAGTAAGGAGAATAGTAATCATCGTCATCAAACTTGGCTACAATATCAAATTTTGCTTTCTCAATTCCGAAATTTAAGCAATCTCCTAGTGTTTTCTCTTGCGGAAGTTGATAGATTGTCACATTTGCATAACTTGCAGCTCTTTCCCGCCATTTTGAAATCTTCATTTTGTCATTATTTAGAATAATAATTAATTCTTTTTCCTTCCACCTTTGTCTAGAAAAGTTTTCAAATATATTATTCATCATGTTATCACGAATTGTACATGCGATTAATGTCACCATTATAAACCCTCCTTTCACACTTCTTTTTAGTATATGAGTCAAGCAGTGAAAGTGTTATGCAAAGACCAATAATTCTGAAATATGGTTAGAAATCTAGTGGAAATATGAGAATATACCCTGCCAATTCCTTTTCTTATGAATAGTATATAAAGAAATTCCCTAATTTTTGTGCCGCCAAAATTTTGTTACCATTCAAATTTGCGGATTTTTTATTCGAGAAAATAAACGTTCTAAAAAGGGATTTAAAGGAGTGAAAAAAATGATTCCTTCTTATGATTTTTCACTAACACCAAACAGCAATATGGTAATATGCTGTCTGGCTACCGGTAAGAATCATGTGGCTGCATTAGAAATAATGAAACCTACGGTGGAGTATTACGGAAAACTCCATGGTATTGATACTTTGTTTTATAATAAAAAACTTCTCCCAAATGAAATGGCTAAAAGGCATAAAGTTTTTTTGCTTTATAACCTATTAAAATATTACGAAATTGTCATGTGGATGGATTCGGATACCATTATTGTTGATCCACGAGTTGATATCCGAAGTGAATTAACTACTGACCATGTTGTTTATATGACAAGTTATTTTAGAAGAAAACCGCTTTTCCCAAATTCAGGGGTAATTGTGGTGAAACGTAATCCAAAAGCGATTGAAATATTAGAGGCTGTTTGGAGACACAAAAAGAAGCAAAGTGATGAGTGGTGGGATCAACAAGCCTTCTTAAAGCTTCTTGGTTTTAGGAATAGAAATATTAGAATTTTATCTTATAATGGTCCAACTAAATATACGCCCCTAATTGGAAGTTTACATGTCAAATGGAACAGTAGACCTAATCGATTCGATGTCGATAAAAAACCAATTATTGTACATCACTGTGGATTAAAGTGGTGGAAACGACTAAAAAGAATGAGGAAAAGCTATGATTTATTTTTGAGGAATATCGAAAAATATAAAACTCTTCCTAGTAAGGCGGATAGTCCATAAATCTCTTGATGGGTCGTGGTGAAATAATAAATGAAAAGAGGGACAACGATTAATAAGAAAACTAAGAAAGATGATATGAACCCTCAGCTCGAAATAACGGGGGACCTTTCATCGAACAATGTGAAACAAACCCTTTTGGAACAATTGGATCAGGTTGATGATTATTTTGAGAAGATAAAAATGGCTGGATATAACAAATCAAATGAAGTCGAAGTTGCCTTTGCTATTTCGCTAAAAAGTAAAAGTTCATCCCGAAATTGGACAAGGGTTCAAAACAATTTAGCTAGAACACTAAGGTCAATCATAAACAATACGGACCAAAATTTTAGGATAGTCATTGCTGGTCATGAAAAACCAACTATTATAGAAATGAACCATGAGCTTGTTACATGGCTGCCTGTTCGTTTCTCTCCCCCAACCTCCATTAGTAAATATAGCAGTGACAAATTTCGTAAACGTAGAGTGATTGGAGCTTTCTTAAGGAAAAGCGGTTTCTCAGGATACTTTATGCCTCTAGATGCAGATGATTGGGTTCACTATCGATTTGTAGAATATATTAGGTCCCATCCGATTACAGATGCATTTGTTATGAACTCAGGTTGCATGGCCAATATGAAAAGTAAACAGATATGGGTAAGGGAACGTTTTTATAAAGCATGTGGAAGCAGTGCAATATTTTATTTTCGTAATAATGATTTCCCTCGCACCTCTATAAAGAGAGACGTGATGAAGTCTAAATTTAAATGGGTAATTTTTGCACATGCGAAAGTTACAAATTATCTTAATAATAAAAACTATAAAATAGTGAATTACCCACTTGTTACCTGGGTTGTTGTTCATGGAGACAACAATACTACTATGAAAAGAAAAATAAGAAGTTCCATTTCTGCAAAAAGGTATCAGGCCATTTCTGAAAATCTCCAGGATTGGTTTTATGAATATTATAAAATAAAGTAGAATGAGTTATTCAATAATAGATTAAGATTAAGTATTCAAGAGGGACTTGCTATTTGTAGGTGCTTCTTTGCTGTTTTTTTTATTATAGGGAAACTGCCGTGGCAAAGGATATATATTTGCATGTAATAATAAGTAAACTTTTTAGGTTTTATTAGCTGAGGTAAATCCAATGGTTTTTATAAGTCATTATCAGAATCATGACACATTATTGAGACTGTTATTTGTTACAGCTTTCGTTATTCGAAAGCTGTAGACGGATTATAGAAAAAAGGAGATTAGGAATATGAATACTCCAACAGTTGGAATATTAGTAGGTGGGTTGATATATAGTGGAATTAAGACTAACAGGTCTGATTTAGAGCAAATCAGTTTTTATGAAGAGGCCTGTATACAATATGGGCTGTGTCCTTGCTTTTTTCGATTAAAAGATATAAAGCTTGAGACAGATCAAATTAATGCGTTAGTAAAAGGTGATAAGGGAAAATATGAATTGAAAGTTATCACCATACCCAAAATTATTCATAATCGAGGACTTTTTTTTAGGAATGAATCAAAGATAAAGATAAAGAATCTTCAAAAAACGGGGGTTATTATTTTTAATGATAGGAATCGTTATGGAAAATGGGGTGTTCATGAGATTTTAATGAAAAATGAAGAATTGCAGCCCCATTTGCCTGAAACGAAACGTGCAAGTTCGTTGAATTTCATAGAAATGCTGGAGAAGCATAAACAGCTAATCATTAAGCCGAGTGGCGGAAGTCTAGGCGGCGGGGTCGTTATGGTTGAAAAAAAGGATAGTGAACTTTGGGAAGTTTGTTATAACCAGAAGAGAGAGTCATTTGCTAACGATTGGCCAGACATCATTCGTAAAAAGGTCTTAAATAAAAATTACATCATTCAGGAACGAATTCAGCTTGCACAGTATCAAGGAAGCCCTTTTGATTTACGTGTCTCCGTCCAAAAAAATGGATTAGGAGAATGGCAGGTAACAGGTGTGGTTGGTAAGGTTGCTAAAATAGGAAATTATGTAACCAATGTTGCAAAAGGTGGTACCTGTAAAACGCTTACTGAACTATTATCCGATTATTCTAACCTGGATTTCAAAGAAGTCTATCAATCTATAGAAGACTTTTCAATTAAAGCTGTAACTGAATTAAATAAGTATTTCCCTAACCTAGCAGATGTTGGGCTGGATATTGGTTTAACTACTGAAGGTTTTCCCATGTTTATTGAATGTAATTGCCGCGATCTTAGAATAACATTTAAAAAAGCTCAAATGCATGAAGTATGGAAAGCAACATATACAACACCAATCAGTTATGCGAGGTATCTTTTTGATTCCAAGATAATTTAGCCACTTGTCAAGGGATGTGATTTATTTGCAAGGTATCGGTATGCTCCACTTCCGGAAAAATCCTGTCGATGTAAAAAAGGCGTATCCCTTTGCAGCCGTTGCGAAAATGGAAGGGGTTCACTTTTTTTACTTTTCATTTAATAATGTGGACTTTGACACCATGAAGATTAATGGTTGGATGTATGAAGAAGGGAAGTGGATTAAAAAACGAGTAGATTTTCCTTCAGTTGTGATAAACACCTGCAACCCAAAAACGGAGAACCAGAAAATCATACTAAAGAAGATAAAAAAATATGCGATTTTAACAAGCTTTCCCGTAGGGAACAAAATGAAAGTATATAAAAAAGTGAAAAAAGCAAAAGTGTTCGCCTCTTATCTAATCCCTTCCACTACGCTACTCCAGACAGAAGAACTTATTTCATTTTTAAAAGATCAACCGAGAGTCGTAATAAAACCTTTATCTGGAAATCATGGAAAAAAGGTGTTTTTTATCGAAAAAACGGAGGAACAGTTTAAAGTAACAGAAGGATTCAACATCATGTATATGAATGAAAAGGAACTTAACAGTTACTTTTGTCCAATTATTGCAGCACAAAAGTTTCTGATGCAACCTTTCATTGAATGTAAAACAAAAAGTGGTCTTACTTATGATTTTAGATTACATGTTCAAAAAAATGGTGAAGGGAAATGGGAAATCACCTTAATTTATCCTCGAATAAGTGGAAATGCAAAAATGATTAGTAATATAAGTAGTGGTGGCTACCGGGGAGAATTAGCCTCCTTTTTAGAAGATGAATTTGATGAAGATTCGAAAAAAGTTAAGGAAAACCTTGAGGTCTTTGCTTTAACCTTTTCTACTCATTTAGATACTTTATATGAACATTCGTTTGATGAGCTTGGTATAGATGTTGGTATTGATGCAAACCAAAGACTGTGGTTATTTGAAGTGAATTGGAGACCAGGTTCAAAAAACAGGGAATTTGACGTTGCCAAACGCCTAATTCCTTATTGTAAATATCTTTTAAATAAAAATAGTATCCCGTAAAAAGAAGCGCAAGAACTTAAATGCGGATATTTTCGAATGCCCTCACCGTTACAATTTCGTTATTATCGGTATTAGGGCTCTTTTCGATGATGAAGCATGCCTAGTAACGTCCAAAATCCCCTTTCTATATTACAAACTGTTAAAGTGTGGTAAAACAGCGATATTTGTTATGGGTAGGGTGGGAAGTAGAAATTTGTATCTTTTTGGAACTTTAGGCTTGTATCCTTAAATTTCTTTAAATATAATATATTTAGAAAATTGTTATTATTAAGTGAATGAACATTCATTCACAAAGGGAGGGAAATTATGAATTTATCATCAAAACTTCAGGAAACTGCAAAGAAGTCAGCCAGCAAAACTGCTTATTATTTTATGGGACAAGGAACTACATATGCTGAATTGGATGGAGCGATTACAAAGTTCGCTTCTGGCTTAGAAAAATTAGGAGTAAAGCAAGGGGATCATATTGCTTTATTACTTGGAAACTCACCGCATTTTGTCATTGGATTATACGGGGCATTACGGTTAGGGGCTACAGTGATTCCAGTTAATCCTATTTACACAGCAGATGAGATTGGATATATATTAAATAACGGTGATGTAAAGCTTGTAGTTGCGCTGGATATGGCCATCCCTTTAGCCGAAAAGGTTCATGCTTTCTTGCCTAAGGTTGAGAATTTTATATTTTGTGAAACAAGTGAAAATGGAATTGCTAAGCATAATATTGAATCACTTACCCTTTACCCTAAAATGAAATCGTTTACAGAAGTGATTGCGTCGGGTGATCTCTCCTTTAAAGGACCTGAGCTGCAGGATGATGACACCGCGATCATTCTTTATACCTCTGGGACCACAGGGAAACCAAAAGGCGCAATGCTCACACACAAAAATTTATACAGCAATGCAAGTGATGTCGGCGATTATTTAAAGATGAATAATCAAGACCGCGTCATTACAACCCTTCCTATGTTCCATGTATTCTGCTTAACGGTGGCTTTAAATGCACCATTGCTAAGTGGAGCAACCATCTTGATCGCGCCAAGATTTAGTCCTAAGGAAATATTCGATTTGGCAAGAGAGTATGAAGCAACTGTTTTTGCTGGAGTACCAACCATGTATAATTTCCTTTATCAATATCCAGAAGCTAATCCTGATGAATTCAAAACATTAAGGTTATGTATTTCTGGCGGTGCCTCCTTACCTGTTGCGCTGCTTAATAATTTTGAAAAGAAATTTAATGTCACTGTATCAGAGGGTTATGGTTTGTCGGAGGCTTCACCGGTTACCTGTTTCAATCCGCTAGATCGACCGCGTAAGGCTGGTTCTATTGGAACATCTATTCTTCATGTTGAAAACAAAATAGTTAATGAACTAGGAGAGGAACTTCCTATTGGAGAAGTTGGTGAATTAATTGTTTCTGGTCCGAATGTCATGAAGGGCTATTATAAAATGCCGGAAGAAACAGCTGCAGCCATCCGTGAAGGCTGGCTATATACAGGGGACTTGGCAAGAATGGATGAAGAGGGCTATTTCTATATCGTTGATAGAAAGAAAGATTTGATAATAGTTGGCGGGTATAATGTCTATCCTCGTGAGGTTGAAGAAGTCCTTTATAACTATCCTGATGTAGTAGAAGCGGCCGTTCTTGGCGTGCCAGATTCAGAATTCGGAGAATCAGTAAAATGCTTTGTTGTGAGGAAAAATTCAAATACGACCGAAGAGTATTTACTCGAGTATTGTAGAGAACACTTAGCGAAGTATAAAGTTCCTTCTTCGATTGAGTTCTTAGAAGAACTTCCAAAAAACACAACTGGAAAAATCTTGCGAAGAGCTTTAAAAACTCAAATTACTCAGACCGTATAAAGACATGATAGATATAAGGAAAATAACATGGCTGAATCCTCGCCATGTTTTTTTATTTCATTCTTTCTGAAAATTTGATAAAATTTATTTTTGAACTATGCAGAGAGAAGGGATAATAAAGTGTCTGAGTTTGCTATCAGAAAGGAATCATCTGAATTTAAAAAGGGTCTGCAGGCAGGGATAAGCATTGCGATTGGATATTTTCCAATTGCATTGACCTTTGGTCTCCTTGCTAAAACAACTGGACTATCTATATATGAATCTGTGTTAATGAGTATGATTGTATTTGCAGGTGCTTCACAGTATATTTCATTAAGCTTGATTGTCTATGGGACTGGGATACTTGAAATTGTTTTAACAACCTTTATCGTAAACATTCGCCATTTTCTAATGTCGACAACTTTAAATGAAAAATGTGAAGATGACCATCTTGGGAATAAAATGGTTTATTCATTTGGAATTACCGATGAGACATTTTCAGTCGTGGCGACCAAAGAAGGAACAGCTTCGACTGGATTCATGTTTGGGGTAAATTTATTGGCGTATTCAAGCTGGGTTATATTTACTGGGGTTGGTCATTTGATAGGGGCAAGTCTTCCTCAAACATTACAAGAAAGTATGGGAATTGCCCTCTATGCGATGTTTGTCGGTCTCTTAGTACCATCTTTGAAAAAAAGTGGTAAAGTGTTTTTTCTAGCTGCACTTGCCGCAATCTTTAATTCGATTTTTACACTAGGCGGTATGATGGCACAAGGATGGTCCATTGTGACCTCAACGATTCTGTCTGCTGTTCTAATGGAACTGATTGAAATGGTGAAGGCAAAGCATTGGGGTGTTAACGGTGAAAAGTGAAATTGTGTGGATGATAATTGGGATGGGTTTAGTTACGTATATACCAAGGATGCTTCCGTTTGTATTGTTTAAAGGTAAGGAGCTTCCCCCCTTTATCCAAGGCGTGCTAAAAAACGTCCCATATGCAACATTGGGAGCATTAATTTTCCCAGCAATCCTTTTACTGCAAAAGGATGATATTTGGTATGGAATAGCAGGGGCCGCCGCCGCATTTGCTGCAGCTTTCTTAGGGGCAAATATCATTATTGTGGTTTTAGGGTCGATCACAGTCCTTGCCCTATATTCTTATTTTCTTTGAGTCGGTGAATCCGGCTTTTTTTGTTCTAAATATTATCTTTTTAACTAAACTATGTATAGAGAGGTTGTACAAAAAGGAGGGACAACATATTACATGGTTAGGAAAATGGGATTCTATGCAGTTTTGGCCTATGCATTATATGGGTTATTTTTCTACTGGTATTTATTTCACTTCGCAGACATTAGCCTGCCTTTTGAATATCAAGGAACAAAAGCAGACCCGGCAACTTTTTTAAATGGCAGAGAGTTAATGTTGAGTGAAGAGTATTCAAAAATAAGGAATTTGTTATTCTTTCTTTCAACACCATTTGAATGGCTTTTCTATTTTTTTATTTTATTATTTGGATTTTCGAAGGCGTTTAAAAAATGGGCAGAGAGTTCGTCTAAGTACAAGTTTCTTCAAACTGCTATTTACCTTATATGGCTTTCATTTTTTGCTTTTGTGGCGACATTCCCTTTAAGCTATATTAGTTATTCCTTGTCAAAAACATATAACATCTCCACACAAAGCTTTGCGTTATGGATGAAGGAAGAACTAATTGATTTTTGGATCAATTATGGAACGTTACTGGTCATTGTTCCCGTATTATATTGGCTGATGAAAAAAAGTGTTAAACGCTGGTGGCTCTATGCTTGGGCTTTATCGATACCTTTTACACTGTTCATGATGTTTTTACAGCCGGTAGTTATCGATCCGTTATATAATGATTTTTATCCTTTGAAAAATAAAGAATTAGAAACAAAGATATTGGATTTAGCAGACAAGGCTCAAATTCCAGCAGAACATGTCTTTGAAGTGAATATGTCTGCCGAGACAAATTCATTAAATGCCTATGTAACCGGTATTGGTTCAAATGCAAGAATTGTCCTATGGGATACAACCTTAAATAAATTATCAGATGACCAAATTTTATTTATCATGGCACATGAAATCTGTCACTATGTCGAAAATCATATATATATTGGAATAGCCTTGTATTTACTGCTATCACTGTTAGGTTTATATCTGACCTATCGAATTATGAATTGGGTGATTGCACGTTTTGGGAAAGAACTAAAAATCCCAGATCCAAGAGATATTCGATCCCTGCCACTTTTTTTCATGATTCTTTCGATGTTACTGTTCACTGCCAGTCCTTTTTCAAATTTAATTTCTCGGTATGAAGAAACACGGGCTGATAGATATGCAATAAATATGACCCAAAACACTGACGCTGCCATTACTTCTTTCCAAGAATTAACCCGCTCAGGCTTAAGTCAGGTCAATCCGCCATTATTAGTGAAGATTTTCCGTTACAGTCATCCTACTATGCTTGAACGAATTTCTATGCTGGAAGAATATGAAGTGAAAATGAAGAATAAATAGCCAAAAAAGAATGGGAAAGGAGAATTATCTCCTTTCCCATTCCTTTTTTAATGTGTCTTTACGTCCCAAATCGTTTATTTATCTCTATAAGCTGTTTGGATAAAAGGTAAAAGTCTTTTTTATCCCGATGGTCAATTGCACAATCAATTTTTTTCAGCAGTTTTTCTTTTTCAACCGTCAATTGAATTTCTGATAAGAGCATATCAATATACAGATCCTGGACAAAATTCTCTTTTCGTTGACGTTTCATGGCACCAAGTTTCATTAATTCCGTGTATGATTTCTCATTCATCAAAATCACCTCTGATGCTTTTTAATATTATATGGAATTTTTTTGATAATATCAATGAATATTTATAATCTTCTGATAATTTTTTTTGTAATAACTTTGTGAATAAATTCGCAACAATTCAGAAAAATAAATAAACCATAAATTAATCGTGGTATGATGGGTAAAATTACTAAATGGAGTTGAAAATATTGAAGCTGAAGCAAATTGAAGAATATGAGGTAAACCCGTTTACGATGTTCATAAAGCCCATCGTGTATGGCAGTAAAATTTATTCAGAGATTATTGAAGTAGAAGATGAATTTTTATCCCCTTTTAAACCGCTCGATATTATCAGAAACAGTTGTGAGTATTATGGATGTGACTATGAAGGCCGCCGGAATGGTACAAAACAGTTAGTCGGTTATGCACATAAAATTCCGATTGCGATTGATCCCACCAACCGCATTTTTTTCTTCCCTACCACATCACCAAACCGTCAAGAGTGTATTTGGATTTCTCATGAACATGTAAAAAAGCCGGTCCGAATTAATCCTCAAGAAACTTTAATCCTTTTTAATAATAATCAATCTTTTGAATTACCTGTTTCATGCAGTTCGATTACTTCTCAACTGGAGAGGACATCGTATTTAAGGACAAAGTTAATGCAAAGAATTGAACATAATGAAAGAAAGTCATTTTATTTAATGCAGCGTCCAAAGTCCCTGGAAGCATCAGAAGTATCTTTTGAATATGGTAAAAAGAAGATGAAGGATAAGCATTAACCGTTTATTGAGACGGGTGCTGTTTAAGATAATAAAACTCCATTAATTCTTGAACTTTATTGCGTATTCTTGGATTAAAGTAATTATGGGCTTCTTCATAGCCTTTATATAAAAACATATACATGGTAAAAGCATCGTCACGTTTGGTTTCAATTACTTTGAGGTTATTCTTTTTCATATATTGTTTAACTTCAGCTAATTCCCTTTGAATGATTTTCATTGTCTCTTCAATTAGTGCTATATAGGGTTTTTTTAATTTAAATGGACTCTTTTCCACAACAGTCAAATCCCGATTTAAGATAATTAATACCATGGGCAAATAGATGGCTTTTTCCATTATATTACGATCATCCTCTGGAATTCTGGTCATCCTATCATCGGCTCCTTTTAATTAACGAGAACAAGTGTTCCTTTTTATCATACAAAAATCTTGTTGAAAACGCAATGCTAAAAAAGCTTGCGTTTTTTATTTGCAAAATTTGGTACTTGTATGAGAAAGTTTTTGATAGAAGGATATTAACTCGGGGAAAATGAATTATATATAGACACATTAAAATGATGTAAAAGTCCATAAGGGATTAAAAATATTACATAGATGGGTGAGTCCAAGATGAGATATGAAAAGCATAAAAGGAAAAAAAGAAAATCGACATCTATATTATTAGTTCTCCTGGTCCTAATTGGTGCAACAGCGGGTTATGTATATTATCAGTATAAACAAGGAGTTAATCAATCTTTAGAGAAAATTAATAATGGTAGTACAGAAAATAATGTCGATGAAGTATATGCTTTTGAAGGTAAAAAGGATCAATATGGGGCCACCAATATCCTTTTATTGGGAAGTGATGCAAGAGAGGGTGAGAAAGCATCTCGAGCCGATACAATCATGATTGCTCATTATAATGAAGACAAAGGAACCTATAAATTAACTTCCATCATGAGGGATATTTATGTAAGTATCCCTGGTGAGGGTAAGCATAAAATCAATTCCGCCTTTATGCGTGGCGGGCCGGAGCTGATGAGAAAAACAATCAAGGAGAACTTTGATATTGATTTACAGTATTATGCGATTGTTGACTTTCAAGGTTTTGTACAATTGATTGATGAGGCCTTTCCAAAAGGTGTAGAAATAAATGTTGAAAAGAGAATGGAAGCAAACGTTGATGTACCACTAGAACCAGGTCTGCAAAAATTAAATGGAGATCAAATGCTTAGCTTTGTACGATTTCGGCATGATGCTATAGGGGATTTTGGCCGTGTTCAACGTCAGCAGCAGGCACTTCAGGCAATTGGAGATCAGCTTTCAGGCATTCAAACGATTCCAAAGCTGCCTAAATTAGTAGGGGTTGTTAAACCCTATATCAATACAAATATGAATACAGGCGATATATTATTTATGGCAAAGGATTTCTTTGGAAAAGACAGAGGAACGATTGAGACTTTTAGAATCCCTATTGAGAATGGATATAGAGATGCAAATATAAAAGGGGAAGGTGCTGTTTTGGAGTTAGATTTAGAGGAGAATAGAGAGGCTTTTCACCAGTTCTTAACTAAATAAGCAAAACAAACAGCACAAAGCATTACGTAAGGAGCAATCATATGGACTTTGAAGCAATCAAGGCATGGTTCACACTAGAAAATATAATGGACTTAATTCAAAAGTACCGGTCCTTTGGGCCAATACCAGGGATAGTGCTGCCCATGATTGAAGCATTTTTGCCGTTTCTGCCGCTAGTATTATTCGTAATGGCGAATGCAAGTGCTTTTGGGCTCTGGCTGGGTTTTTTATATTCTTGGCTGGGGTCTTGTTTAGGGGCATTAATACTTTTTTTACTTATAAGAAAATATGGACAGAAAAGAGTATTTTCATTTCTCTCAAAACATCAAAAGGTTAGAAAGTTGATGGATTGGGTTGATCGTCACGGTTTCGGTCCACTCTTTTTACTGCTATGTTTCCCGTTCACACCCTCAGTTGTTGTAAATATTGTAGCGGCTCTTTCAAAAATTAGTATTTACCAATATATGCTTGCCGTGGCAATTGGCAAAATGGTGATGATTTTCACCATGAGTTTTGTGGGTTATGATCTTCATTCTTTGATTACGCAGCCTTACCGTACAGCAATTGTTTTTCTTGTTATTTTTATTCTTTGGTATGTTGGAAAAAGAATTGAAGTAAGATTGAATAAGAGCATGGAAAATGACCATAATGAGGAGATAAATAGAGGGAAAGAATTGAGGAAAAGGAGGAGCTGAAAATGATGAATATTGAATGGAAAAAAGAGGGGATTGAATGGATTAAAGCTTTTGCAATTGGAATTATTATTTTTGCTTTTATACGAACATTTTTCTTTTCTAACTATGTTGTTGAGGGAGAATCTATGATGCCTACTCTCCAAGATGGTAACAAATTAGTAGTAAATAAGCTAGGCTATCAAATTAGTGATTTGAGTCGTTTTGACGTCATTGTATTCCATGCCAATGAGAAAGAGGATTTTGTGAAACGTGTAATCGGCCTTCCAGGGGACAAAATTGAATTTAGAGACGATCAATTATATATCAACGGACAAAAGTACCAGGAACCGTTTTTATCTATTTATAGGCAGGAAATACCGGGAATTAAACTTACAGGTGATTTTAATTTGAAGGAGATTACGGGAGAAAGTACTGTACCAGAAGGAAAGTTATTTGTACTTGGGGATAATCGCTTAGGCAGCTGGGACAGCAGGCATTTTGGTTTCATCTCTGTCAGCCAGGTTGTTGGAAAAGTTGACCTCCGTTACTGGCCGCTTAACGAAATGGATGTACAATTCTAATAAGAATAAAAACCAGAGAGAACGATGATATCGTCTCTTTTTTTTTGGCTGTGTTAAAGGTAACTATTGATTGTAGAGCTATG
>NZ_NPDD01000082.1 GCF_002272245.1 Bacillus sp. 7884-1
CCTAATTTAACACAGCCTTTGTTTAAAAATTTACCATAACTGGTTTAAATCTGTTTGGAAGTGTTCCAAACGTTTGTGCTCTTTTTGTGATAAAATGAGAGTATTAAATGATAGAGAGGTAATCGGAAAGCGGGGAAGAAACATGTCTTTAAGAATGATAACTGGAAGGTCGGGAAGCGGTAAAACTCAAATGTGTATGAACGAAATACAAGGCCGGCTGCTGGAAAATCCAGAGGGAGCACCGATTATTTATATTGTTCCAGAGCAGATGACGTTTTCAACAGAATATCGTCTGGCAACGAATCCCATACTTGGTGGAATGATTCGTGCACAAGTGTATAGTTTCTCGCGATTAGCTTGGAGAATACTGCAGGAGACTGGCGGCATAAGCCGTTATCATCTAAGCAGTGTGGGAATAAGCATGCTCATTCGGAGAATTATTGAAGATAAGAAAGACCAATTAAGATTGTTTCAGCGTGCAGCGGATAAAAATGGTTTTGTTCAGCAGGTCGAACAGATGATTACTGAATTTAAGCGATATTGCATTACACCAGAAGAGCTGACACAGGAGGCTGAAAAGAACAATGGAAATGGTGAAACAGCTTCAAGAGCCTTGAAGGATAAACTGAATGATTTAGAGATTATTTATCGACAATTTGAAGATGAGGTCTTTGGAAAATACATTGATTCCGAAGACTATTTTCGTTTGCTTTCAGAAAAGATCTCACAATCGACTTACTTGCAAGATGCAGAAATTTATATAGATGGTTTTAATAGCTTTACGCCACAGGAATTACTTGTCATGAAAGAATTAATGAAACATTGTCCGAGAGTGACTATTACTATGACGACAGATCGAGAGTCCTTTACAGCACCTCCAGATGAATTAGATTTGTTTCGCTTGTCGACCGAGGCTAGTTACTCTATACAAGAATTGGCAAAATCTGAAGGAATCGAAATAGAGAATCAAACCTTTCTATCTCATCAACAAAAATGGAATAATCCATCTCTAAGTCATTTAGAGAGGAATTTCGATACAAGGCCAGCATCCTCTTATTATGGACAAGCTGACATCCATATTGGACAGGCTGTTAATCGTAGAGCGGAAATTGAGGGGATTGCACGCGAAATTCTTCAGTTGGTTCGGACTAAGAATTTTCGCTACAAGGACATTGCGCTTTTGATTAGAAATGGCAGTGATTATCATGAAATCGTAGAGCCTGTTTTCTCCGATTATCAAATTCCCTATTTTATTGACCAAAAAAGAACCATGCTAAATCATCCATTGATTGAATTAATTCGGTCAACCCTGGAAGTGATTCAGTCATTTTGGCGATATGAGCCTGTTTTTAGGGTTATTAAAACAGAATTGTTATATCCACTTCAGGAAAATCCGGATAAAATGCGGGAGAAAATGGATAGGTTAGAAAACTATGTGCTCGCATATGGCATTAAAGGGAGTAAATGGACGAAAAAAGATCGTTGGACGTATCGACGCTTCAAGGGCTTAGAATTGGAAGCTAATGTCCAAACAGACGCTGAAAAAGAAATGGAACAGCAATTGAATGAATTGAAGCTTATGGTATCTGCCCCGATCCTGCGCTTGTCTAGAAGGCTGAAAAAAGCTGATTCAGGGAGAAAGCTTTGTGAAGCAATCTATTTATATTTAGAAGATTTAGATGTTCATTTAAAACTAGAAAATTTAAAAATAGAAGCTGAACAAAAAGGCAATTTAGTAAAAATGCGTGAACATGAACAGGTGTGGAATGCATGTATTGATCTCTTAGATCAGTATGTTGAGATACTAGGGGATGAAAATGTTTCTTTAAAGTCATTCTCCACTATATTAGAAGCAGGATTTGAATCTCTCTATTTTTCACTTATTCCGCCAGCACTGGATCAAGTAATAATCGGGGACATAGAAAAATCTAGATTAACAGATATTAAGGCAGCCTTTGTTGTTGGTGTAAATGAGGGGATATTACCTGCTAAAATTGCCGATGAAGGGATATTATCCGATGAAGAGCGTGAAATGTTGATAGCTGCTGACTTAACAGTGGCACCCAGCAGTAGAACACGTTTATTGGATGAGAATTTTATTGCCTACAAAGCACTAACCACACCTTCAGAAGCTCTTTATGTCAGCTACCCGCTTGCAAATGATGAAGGAAAAGCATTAATACCTTCTTCGTATATTAAGAGATTGAAAGATATGTATCCAGAGTTAGAAGAGCATTTTTATGGTACAGATCCTGCTGAGTTAACAGAAAAGGAGCAGTTGAACTTTGTTACTAACCACAAAACAACACTGTCCTACTTGACCTCACAGCTTCAGTTGAAAAAGCGTAATTATCCCATTTCAGACCTGTGGTGGGATGTATATAACTTTTATATCACAAATGCGTGGAAGACAAGGGCAGAGAGGGTATTCTCCTCTCTCTTTTATACCAACCAGACCGTGCAGCTATTAAAGGAAACAGCGGATGAATTGTATGGTGATACGATTCAAGCAAGTGTTTCTAGGATGGAACTATATAATGGCTGTGCCTTTTCTCATTTTGCACAACACGGACTAAAGCTTCGTGAACGGCAAGTATTTCGGTTGGAAGCCCCTGACATTGGTGAGTTATTTCACGCAGCATTGAAGTATATATCTGACTTTGTCAATGAGCAAAAACTTAGCTGGGATTCTCTTACCAAGAAGCAATGTGAAGAACTGGCTAAGGAGGCAGTGAATGCTTTAGCACCAAAGCTCCAAAACGAAATACTGCTAAGCTCTGAGCGGCATCATTATATAAAAAGGAAATTAGAACAGATTATTACAAGGGCTTCTCAAGTATTAAGCAATCATGCAAAAGTAAGTGGCTTCTCACCAATCGGATTAGAGCTAAGTTTTGGAAAGAATGGCCAGCTTCCGCCATTAACGTTTTCATTAAAAAGTGGAAAACGAATGGAATTAGCTGGCCGAATTGACAGGGTAGATCAAGCAAAAGGTGAAAATAACAATACTTATTTACGTGTCATTGATTATAAATCGAGTGAAAAGGATGTTAATTTAAACGAGGTATATTATGGACTTGCCCTCCAAATGTTAACCTACTTAGATATCGTCATTACGCATTCGGATGAACTGATAGAAATGAAAGCAAGCCCTGCGGGAGTCCTTTATTTCCATGTCCACAACCCGATGATAAGCACGAACAAATTGCTAACCGTTGATGATATAGAAAAGGAAATCATGAAAAAATTCAAGATGAACGGTTTAATGGTGGGTGACCAAGATGTCCTCAAACTGATGGACCAAAGCCTTGAATCAGGTGATTCACAGATTATTTCGGCGGGGATTAAAAAAGATGGAAACCTTACGAAGAAATCAAAAGTAGCGAGCCTAAATGAATTTGATGACCTTAGGAATTATGTCAGAAAGCTCTATCAAACTACAGGGGAAGCTATAGTGGACGGCCAAGTTGAAATCGCTCCTTTTAAACTAAAAGATAAAACGCCTTGCACATTTTGTTCCTATAAATCTGTTTGTCAATTTGACGAGTCAATTGAAAATCATTACCGAATTCTTACACCTCAGCCAAAGAAAACAATCTTTGAATTAATCAGAAAGGGGGCAGGTGTAAATGAGTAGTTTTGTAATACCACCTAAACCTGAGGGGGCAACTTGGACGGAAGACCAATGGAAGGCCATTATGGAGAAAAATAAAGACATCCTTGTTGCAGCAGCAGCAGGCTCTGGTAAAACGGCTGTCTTGGTGGAACGGATTATCCAAAAAATTGTTTCGGAAGATGACCCGATTGATGTCGATGAATTATTAGTCGTAACATTTACGAACGCATCTGCAGCTGAAATGCGTCATCGAATCGGCGAAGCATTGGAAAAGGCGATAAATAAAGACCCAAAATCAAGGCATTTACGAAAGCAGCTAAGCTTATTAAATAAAGCATCCATTTCGACCCTGCATTCCTTTTGTATGGAGGTTATCCGAAAATACTATTATCTCATTGATGTAGATCCTGGCTTTAGAATTGCTGATGAGACAGAGGCACAATTAATTCGGGATGAAGTAATGGATGAGCTATTTGAAGAGGAGTATGGGCTAAAGGATAATGAGCCATTTTTTCGGTTAGTTGATTCCTTTACCAGTGACCGGAGCGATAGTGGCTTAATGGATATCGTCCGGGATATTTATGATTTTGCTGCGTCGAATCCTGTGCCTAGTCATTATTTACAGTCCATGATTGATATGTATGATACTACTAAGGTAGCGAATCTAGAAGAATTACCATTTATTCAAGCACTGTTGTTTGATATTGAGCTTCAACTAGAGGGTGCTAAGGAAATGATACAGCGTGGATTGGAAGTAACAAAGCTTCCTGGTGGTCCGGCACCAAGGGCAGAGAATTTTCTAGATGATCTAAATGTCATTGATACCCTTATACAGGCAAATCGAGATTCATGGTCAGCTCTTTACAATGCCATGCAGACATGGACTTTCACAAGAGCAAAACAAGTAAAAGGGGACCAATTTGATAAAGAGTTGACTGAGAAAGCTCAAAAACTACGTGATAAAGCCAAAAAGAAGATTCAAGATATCAAAGAAGAGCTTTTTGTAAGAAAGCCAGAAGGCTTCTTACAAGATATGGACCAAATGCGCCCTCTAATTGAAACTCTTGTCCATTTGGTTACTGCTTTTTCTGAGCGCTTTGAGAAAGCGAAACGTGAAAAGGGATTAGTTGATTATGCAGATTTGGAGCACTATTGTCTAGCCATCTTAACGGGAGAAATCAGCTCTGATGGAGTATTTCTCCCCTCAGAGGCTGCAATAGCCTATAGAAACCATTTTAATGAAGTATTTGTTGATGAGTACCAGGACGTCAATATGGTTCAGGAAACGATCTTAAGGCTGGTTGCAAAAGAAGATGAGATAAATGGTAATCTGTTTATGGTTGGTGATGTTAAACAGTCGATTTATCGTTTTCGTTTAGCTGAACCAAATCTATTTTTGGGGAAATATAATCGTTTCAGGCAGGACGGTAAAGGGACTGGATTACGGATTGATCTTGCCCGTAATTTTAGAAGCCGGAAAGAGGTTCTTGAAGGAACAAACTATTTATTTAAACAAATCATGGGTGTAAGGGTTGGAGAAATAGAATACGATGAAGCCGCTGAACTCCGGCCCGGTGCGCCATACCCTGAGGATGAACCATTTCCTATCGAGCTATTGTTGATAAATCAAAATAATGTTGGTAAAGAATTGCCACCTGAGGCTGCTGAATCAGAAACAGAGAGCGTACCTTCTGAATTTGATGAGGTGGATTTAGAAAAATCGCAGCTCGAAGCTAGAGTGATGGCTTCAAAGATTAAACAATTAATTGCAAATGAAACAAAAGTTTATAATCCAAAAACAGCATCATACCGTCCGGTCATGTATCGGGATATGGTGATCCTGCTCCGTTCCATGACGTGGGCACCTCAAATAATCGAAGAGTTCAAACAACAAGGAATCCCGATTTACGCAAACCTTTCTACTGGTTATTTTGAAGCAACTGAAGTTGCGATTATGATGTCGTTGTTAAGGGTAATTGATAACCCGTTCCAAGATATTCCGTTGGCTTCTGTCTTGCGTTCTCCTATCGTCGGGCTAAACGAAGAGGAGCTTGCACAAATACGACTGCACAGTAAGGGAACTTTTTGGGAGTCTCTTAAGAGGTTCTGTCGCAGCACACCTACAGAAAAAACGGAACAGGTATACGAAAAGGTCCGGCGTTTTTATGATTACTTGGACGAATGGCGTTCCATGGCGCGCCAGGGATCACTTTCAGAACTAATTTGGCAGCTGTACCGGGATACACAGTTTTATGACTTTGTAGGAGGGTTGCCAGGCGGGAAACAGCGGCAGGCAAACTTGCGTGCTTTGTACGATAGGGCAAGGCAATATGAGCAGACTTCATTTCGAGGGTTATTCCGCTTTTTACGTTTTGTTGAGAGAATGATTGAAAGAGGAGACGACCTTGGAGCAGCAAGAGCGCTTGGCGAGCAGGAAGATGTAGTTCGGATTATGACCATTCATAGCAGTAAAGGGCTTGAATTTCCAGTCGTATTTATTGCAGGATTGTCGCGAAACTTTAATATGTCTGATATAAGGAAGCCGTATATGCTCGATAAAGAGTACGGCATAGCAGCGAAATATGTAAATATAGAAAAAAGAATTTCTTATCCATCTTTACCTCAAATTGCGTTTAAGCGTCGAAAGAAAATGGAAATGCTGGCAGAAGAAATGCGGGTTCTTTACGTGGCCTTGACTCGGGCGAAAGAAAAGCTTTATTTAATAGGCACCTTGAAGGATGCAGATAAAAAAATAGAGCAGTGGAATGATGTAACTGCGAATACAGATTGGCTGCTCAAGGATTATGAAAGAGCAGCGGCAGGCTGTTATATGGATTGGGTTGGACCAGCGGTTATTCGGCATCAGGATAGTCAAGATTTCAGAAAATCTGATTATACACTTGTCCCAACCGAGATTACCTGTCACCCTTCGGCATGGAAAATGACAGTAATGAGTGCTGAAGAAGTAAAAAGTCAGGAAATCATTAAGAAGATGGAAACAGACACCTTACTAGAGCGGGTAGAAAAAAAGGAAATGATTCCGATAACCTCTTCCTTTGGGGAAGAAATTAAGTCTCGCTTAACATGGGAATATTCCTTCTCCAATGCCTCGACACATCGCTCGAAGCAATCAGTTTCTGAAATGAAGCGTCAGCGAGAAATGTCTGATGAGCAAAGTGGTACCGACTTGTTAAGTAAGTTTAAAAAATCAATTACGAAACGTCCTAAGTTTATGCAGGAAAAGTCCTTAAGCCCTGCCGAGAGAGGGACTGCCCTCCATATGGTCATGCAGCATGTTGATTTGACAAGACCTGTTACGTTAGAGAACGTTGAGTCTCAAGTAGAGCGGATGGTTAACGATGAGCTGTTAACGGTTGAACAGGCGGAGGTCATTAATACCCAGTTAATTGCAGAATTTTTCGAGTCAGATTTAGGCAAAAGGATTATGAATGCGAAAGTGGTCAATCGTGAAATACCCTTTACTCTTTCATTGCCTGCATCAGAAGTCTATCCAGCATGGAAGGATGAAGATGAATCTGTGTTTGTCCAAGGGATAATCGACTGCGTTTTTGAGGATGAGAATGGACTTGTCCTTATTGACTTTAAATCTGATGGCATATCTGACCGTTACAAGGGTGGGTTTATTCAAGCTAAACCAATACTAGAAGAGCGATACCGATTGCAAATCAATTTATATACAAAAGCGTTGGAACAAATCTGGAAGCGAAAAGTCAATGAAAGATATCTATTCTTCTTTGACGGGGCTCATATTTTAAGGCTAGAAAAAGAAAATATATAAAAAATAAACGACATAAACCTAATTTGGTTTATGTCGTTTTTCAATTGTTACCGCCTATTGGCTGGTCAACCAAATCAGCGTCAAGAACATTGGTGCCGCTTAATCCGCTTGCTGTAAATATGATCCCACCTGTATTAAATCCCCCAGAACCAGCATTAGTCTTTGAGGCACTTTTTGGAGAAATATATACAGTATCCCCGAATTGCACAATTCCGCCACCAACGTTCACAATCTGTACTGGACCAATTATCGCTGGCATTAAAAACATCCTTTTCATTATTTAGTCCTTACTATCCTATTGATATCATATGACTGAAATCTTGTCATTGTTCATCCACAATATGGTGCAGTTGTCTGATATGTTTTATCCTGGCTTCCATTGAGACATTTTCACTGTTTCCAACATGTAAAATCGCAGATGAAGACATGGCAAGGATAGAAATATTATTGACCTTAATAACAGGCAGAGTATTATGAATTGATAGTGAGATTTTTTCAGTGATCGGCGATAAAGGAATTGGTTCTAAAAAAATAGGATAGTTTAAAAAATTTCCCTCCTCTACATAAAAAGTTTCAGCTTCCCTTTGAACCGCTAAAGCACGAGAAAATCCATTAATAATACGGGAATCTCCAAGCTGGATGGTAGAGGAAAAGGTACCCGAATTCACTTTGATTGCGTTTACTACAGAAGATCTCTGAAACATACTTTAAGCCTACCTAAAAAAGTGGTACAAACGGCCCGATTATGAGTGATTCCGGTGGAGTATCGAAAGTTGCTGCCAATTGAATCGTTTGTGTGTCACCAACCATTACAAGTGAAGAACTTGCAACGCCTAGAATTCTAATTGTATCAACATGAAGGTCCCGATTATATACTTCAAAGTTCATTTTGTGTATTCATTCCTTTCACATTCTTTGGCAAGTGATTAATAAATATTAAAACTCCTTTTTTAATTTCCTGTTTGATTAACTCGATAATGGTCTCCTCAGGATTTAGTTCGCTTCCACGATTAATTGTTGTACTTTGAATATGGTAATCAATCCTGGCTGGAAGCTGTTTCAGTATATCTTGTTTGATAAAATCTAAATAAGAATCATCTAACTGAACATTTAATTGATTTTGAGATTCCTTAAAAAGTGAAGGAAGTTCAGTTTCTAAATACTCATAAATTGATTCTTCTATTTTCATCGACCGCTGCATGTGTGCTTTAGGATGGATGGGTGTTTTAAGGGATTGGTTTTCTACAGCAAAATCTTCAATATTTTGCAAATCCGATGGATTTAGACCAATGTTTAATGTTCCTTCAAGAGTTTCAACCTTTAATTGGTCGAATTTATACTCAATCTTATCAACCTGAATACTAGGCTTATCCTTTAATTGCTTTATTTCTTTCTGGATTTCTTGAATGGTCTTTTCCAGAGTTACAATTCTATTTTCTTGTGCCTGTAAAGTCATTTGTACCCATTGAAGAAATTGAGAATAATCCTGAAACATACCATCACCTCACTGTCTAACATTCTCCTTATTAGCCTTCTAGGGGCACTGAAAAAGTGTCTGAAAGAATTTGCCCACTGGATGTTTGAGTTCCTCCAACCTCTGGTGCTGGCTCAGTAAAACATCCTGTATTATACAAATAGGAGGCAGGTTTGATGATTCCCGCACTGCCAATTTGTAGGACAGAAGAATTAACAATACTGTTAATTTTTATAAAATTTATTTGAATCGACTGCTGAATATAGAAATTCATATAAAACCAACCTTTCCTTACGCATTAAGGAGGATTCCTTGATCTACACCGTCTGAATCGTATGTGTTCGTATTACTTAAATTATTATTATGAACATTTAAACTTTCACCCGTATTAAAGGATCCAGCCCCGGAGAAAGTTCTTGCGGATGAAAATGGCATGATTTTATAGACATCTCCAATATGAAAAACTGAACTGCTGCCAAGTGAAATGACTTGTGCAACTCCTACAATCGCTGGCATAAACAACACCCTTCACCTGTTTTCTCCTAATATCGTATGTATGGGTTGGTGTAATGTGATTCATTCGCCCAATAAAAGTAAAAAGTGATCTTTTAAAAATCTTACAGTTGTATGTTGGGAAAATAATAGAATTAGGTATAATTGCCTATGTTATTGTTGAAAATGGTATATTAGTAGGATATGAGATAATAAGAAAAGGACTTATGATGTGTTTAAGAGGTCAGTCGGAAAATAAATACACTGATTCTCGATAAAGGCAAAACTGGTGAAAATCAGTGACGCAAAGCTAAAGGGGCTAAGGTGCATTTGCACTACGCCAGCCAGTTACCGAAAGAACAGGGTGTTTTACGTACGCTACAGCAATATACATATTCTATGTAGATTGTTTGTACTACATTGTTAACCCCCCCCTTTCGGTAAAGGCGGGGTTATTTTTATGCTAATTTACCAACCCTGCCAAACCGATCATTTCTTCTTTATGTTTTGTGATTAAAGCAGTTTTCAAAAAAACAAGAATAAGGCGGGTGGCATTCTATGGGACTACTAAAACAGATTCAACAAAATAATCAGGGAAAAGGTGCAGAGCACAAATTGTACGAGTTAAAAAGGCTGGCTAAAAGAAGGAATTCATGGAAACCTCTAGAGCTGCAGGATTTAATTCGTAACGGGACCATGTCAAAAGAAATGGCACTCTTCCTCTGTACATGTGTTAAAGCTAGATTAAATATTCTAGTAAGCGGAGGAACAGGTTCAGGTAAAACAACTCTTGTCAATGCACTTTCCACTTTCATTCCAAAAGAGGAAAGGAATATGATTGGAGATGTCCGTGATAAGGATGGACGTGAAATACTTAGGAAAGAAAATAAAGGACTTGATGGTTTTCTTGCAACAGGACACTCCAGCAGTCCAAATAATATGATTGATCGCTTGGAAATCATTGCCTATCTAGAGGGGATGAATTTGCCTATCAAAGCAATTAGGGAACAAATTGCTGGTACTATTGACATCATTGTCCACCTTTCACGAATAAATGATGGAACAAGAAAAATTACGAAGATAACAGAGGTTAAGGGAATACAAGGGGAAAATATTGTGCTTAGAGATATTTTTACTGTTAGACTTCTTGAAGGTTCTTATTATTAGGTCTAGCTTTTTTTTAGGATTTTAGGTATGCCTATGGTATGATAGTGTTGCTAAAAGCACTTGCATACATAGGAGGAAGAATAAATGATTCATGGTCACGTTACAGCTTGGGTTTTGGCCCTAATTTTATTTATTGTCGCTATATTTTTACTAAAAGGTGGAAAAGAAAAGGGCGCTAAAATTGTCCGAATGATACTGCGTGTTCTTTATTTGCTCATTATTGCAACAGGTATTGGACTAATGTTCATGCTTTCCAATATAGATATGTTGTATATACTAAAAGCAGTTGTAGGAATATGGTTAATTGGCTTATTAGAAATGATTCTAAGTAAGGTTGCGCAAAAAAGAAAGACTTCCGTTTTGTGGATACAGTTTGCTATCGCGTTCTTGCTTGTACTCTATTTAGGCTTTGATAAATTACCTATGTCAATTTTCCATGTATAAGTACAATATATTTGAAAGAGCTGTTGGGTTTCCTGACAGCTCTTTCTACGTTTAAAAAAGGATGACAATTATTGCAAATAGTTTTACTATTTAAGTAAGTGAAGAGGAGTGATTCATATGCTAGTAAGAGTATTTGCTAATCTCCGAGAAATTTGCGGCGGAGTTGGAGTAGAGGTTAACCCTGATGGTCAACGAGTCATTGATGTACTAGATAAAATGGTTGAGATGTTTCCTGATTTAAAGATTGAAATATTTACTCCTGAAAAACAACTGCTTCCATTTGTTCATGTTTTTATAAACGGAAGAAATATTATTCATTTGGATGGTCTTGAGACCATTGTAAAAGAAACCGATCAATTTGCACTATTCCCTCCAGTTGCAGGTGGGTAATATGCCAAAGCAGGAATTGGAGTTTCGTGGAATCAATCGGAAGCATCTTGGTATGTATTTTGAAGAGTTAGGCGGAAAACAAATGACAGATGATTTCCCTTACATTTATAAATCTAATGAATGGTGTGGTGAAATAGTTAGGGAAGAGGAGCTTTCAATTACTTCTACATTTAAAGTCAATTCTGTACATATTCGGTTTAATGCTTCAGATGATAGGATGCTTAAAGAGCTTATCAAAAATTATCGGGTGAAAACCAGGAGGATAGGCGGATAGTTAATTTCTGAAACAAAAGGCTTCTGCATAAATGCAGAAGCCTTCATATTATTATACTAACTGATTTTCCGGATCAATGATTTCAAGTTCACGAAGTTTTGCCTCGGTAACTTTTCCGTTTTCCCAGCCGCGTACTTGATAGTACTCTCCAAGCATGATATCCATTCTGCTAACTTCCCCGGTACTATTACCAGAGGCAGGCTCTTCAGTGAATCGTTTTGGAAGATAGTCATCTTCTTCCTTATCGAACCCTGCTAAGTTATTATAATAACGCTCAAGATTGTAAATTCTTTCCCCAGCCTTCATCACATCATCAGCAGTCATCGGAACACCAGTCATTGCACTGTATTGTTCAGCATAATGCTCCGCGTTTTCTGAGAAGGATGAAAACTTACAGATATTCATAGAATCAGAGAATGCAAGCATATCTTGGAATATTTTTAATAACTCGCCTTTACCTTCAGGCTTAAGGCGATCTGTAGGTTCTGGAATACCTGCAATCTCACTCGCAACCGTATATCCGCGTAAATGGCAGGCACCGCGGTTACTTGTTGCATAACCAAGACCAATACCTTGAATTCCACGTGGATCATAGGCAGGTATAGACTGTCCTTTTACAGACATAGAAAGCTCAGGTGCACCCCAGGAAGCTGTTGCTTTTGCAGGACCCTCTGCAAGGAGACCGCCAAAGCCTTCACGGAATGCAATCTTCTTTGTTAAGTCAATCATGGAATCTGCATCGCCCCAGATTAGTTCCTCGGTGATTAACCCCTTTTCATAGGCTTCCATCGTAACAGAGAAGCAATGGCCTAACTCAATAGTATCGAGCCCATACTCATTACATTGGTCGATCAAATAAGAAATAGCTTCCGCATCACTTAATAAACAGTTAGAGCCAAGTGACCAGGAAGATTCAAATTCAAAGCTTTCGACTCTTGTTTTATACTTGCCATCTTTTACTTCAACTTCGATTTTGCAGCCTACAGGGCAGGCGTGGCATGTATTGTTTTTAACGAGCAAATGCTGGTTTACATATTCACCGCTGTGCTTTTCTGCTTCATCCCAATGTGTGAACTGAGAATTCTTGGTTGGAAGGGCGCCAACCTCATTGATGATATTTGTTAAAACGTTGGTCCCATAAACAGAAAGACCGCCTTTATTTGGGGCTGTTAAACCTCCGTCAAGAATGGCCTTTACTGCCTTTTTGTTTGCTTCTCTATATTCGGTTTCTAATTTAGGCTGAGGCATATTACCTTTTTGAGGTGCCTTAATTACAACCGCTTTCAATTTTTTATAGCCAGCAACAGCGGCAGTTCCGCCACGTCCAGCAGCTCGGTCATGCTCGTTAATAAAGGAAGCGAACTTAACTGTGTTTTCACCGGCTTGACCAATCGTCATGACACTAAGGTCTTGTTCGCCGTATCTAGCCTGCATCGTTTTAACTGTTTCTCTTGTTCCTTTGCCCCATAAATCTGAAGCATCACGCAGTTCCGCCTTACCATCTTCGATATAAAGATAAACAGGCTTGTCGCTTTTACCTGTAAGGATGATATTATCGACCCCTGCCCACTTTAAACGTGCTGCGGTCCATCCTCCCATATGAGAATCAGTAACCGTTCCAGTTAACGGAGACTTCGTAACAACACAAAGACGTCCACTCATGGAAGAACGTGAACCAGTAACAGGGCCAGTCATGATACAAAGCATGTTTTCAGGCGATAATGGCTCTACTTCAGGACCGTTATCAAGTACATACTTAACTCCGAGACCGCGGCCGCCAATGTACTTTTTTGCATCTTCTTCGTTAATTGGTCTGTAATTAATTGTACCTGCTGTTAAATCAACTACTACTTCTTTATTTTTAAAACCGCCTAAATTCAAAGTTTCTCCCTCTCTTTCATTAATAAATTGAAGCTTTTCTCCTATTTATATTAAAAAATATTAATAGGATATTCCTCTCAAAATTAATAAATAAACCCAATTCTTATTATACAATTATTTTTATATATTTAATATTTAAACTTTTCTAAATTTCAATTAAAATTAACGTAGATTACGTGAGTCGTTAGAATGTATTACTAATCTAGAAAAGAGGATCGCATATGGACGATTTAGGACGATACGGAAGACAAATTCTTTTTTCCGGAATAGGGGAAGAGGGGCAGGTAAAATTGCTGAAAAGCAAGGTGGCTATTGTCGGTGTCGGAGCACTCGGAACAGTATGTGCTAATCATTTGGTCCGATCGGGTGTAGGATACATAAGGTTAATTGATAGAGATGTAGTTGACCTTTCCAATTTACAGCGTCAATCACTTTTTAACGAAGAAGATGTTAATTTAAATCTTCCAAAGGCAGTTGCAGCCCAAAAGAGGCTGAAAACTATAAACTCAACTGTTAAAGTAGACGCAGTTATCACAGATTTAAACCTTGATAATGCTGAAGAATTGCTAGCAGGGTTTGATTGTCTCGTTGATGGCACGGATAATTTTATGACCCGATACTTGATCAATGATGTTGCAGTTAAGTATGGTATTCCTTGGGTCCATGGGGCAGCAGTTAGTTCAAGAGGAATGTTTGCCGTTATTAAACCAGGAATAACTCCATGCTATCGCTGTCTATTTCCAGAAGTTCCAGCTGGCAGGGGCGAAACTTGTGACACGATTGGTGTTCTGTCACCAATAACGGATATAATTGGTTCCTTTCAAGCAATGGAAGCGATAAAACTATTAATAGGAGCCTCCACAAGTTCTAACCTTGAGCAAATTGATATATGGGATACCTCTTTTTTTTCAATGGATATAACCGAAGGGAGAAATCCACAATGTCCGACATGTGTAGATCACCAATTTGACTTCCTAGATCGTTCATCCAGCATCCAGGAATCTTATAGTTCTCTTTGCGGTCGAGACACCGTGCAAATATATTTTAGAGAAAAGCGCGAACGAGACTTAAAAAAACTTAGTGAACACCTAAAGAAAAATGGAAAAGTAACCGGAAACCAATTTTTACTTCGTTTCTCTCCCAATTCAGAAACAACTATCGTCATATTCAAAGATGGTCGAGTACTAATCCATGGTACAAACGATGTCGTAAAAGCAAAATCCCTTTATTCAAAATATATTGGAAACTAAATAATAGAAAAAAGGTGTATTTTTTCAAATTGAAAAATACACCTTTTTTCTCTAAGAAATCATTTTTTCGATAACCAATCGTTTTCCGGTATTTAGGGTGAATTCAAAGCGATCATTGACCTTTTCAAAATAACAAAAATGGTGCTGCACATTACAGATTTGTTCCTGATTATCGAAAACAATAAAGTTTACCCCATCTCTTCGCTTTTCATCGGATAGGAAAGAAAGGTGATTGTAGCAATAGATACAATCATATATAGAAAAATCTAACGAGTTTAATGTTGTGATAAATTGAAAAAAGGCGTCATCATTCATTCCCTCTAAAAGTCTTTCCAACGAGTAGATTAAATGCTTCCTTATTCTAACCAAATCATGATCACGAAGCATAATGATCTCATTTCCAATTCGTATCTTCCCAGAGTCAATTAAAATTCCTTTCTTCCATCGATTAACGCGAAATATTTCTATCTCTTGTTGAAGAAAGTCATCAAGCATCGCTGCTTCCTCTGTTTCTTGATCAAAAAATATCCATTGATCACTTATTTGTTCAACTGCTCCTTCGTTATAGGCCCTCAGTTGAAAATCCAAAAGTTTAATTCTTTGTTGTCGATTCATGTTTAACCTCCGTGCCTAATACTTCATTTTCTTTGTAGACATCTTTGTGAGATTTTATAACTTGTTTATCTTTAATTTGGACAATTTACCAAATAAACTGGGCTGAATACTATAAAACATGTAACGTTTATCCAGCTGCTAAACTGGAGAGAGGAGATTTTATTATGTGCGGAGTAACAGGATGGGTTGATTTTACAATTGATATAAAGAATGAAAAGGATACATTGGAAAAAATGGCAAATACCCTTGCGAAAAGGGGCCCAGACGAGACAAACCTTTGGTTGAATAGTCATGTTGGTTTTGGTCATAAGCGGCTGATTGTGGTGGACCCTGAGGGGGGAAGACAGCCGATGACTAAACAAAAAGATGGTATACAATATACAATTTGTTATAATGGGGAGTTGTACAATACTGAAGATATCCGCAAAATTCTCCTTACTAAAGGATATTCTTTCAAAGGTCATTCTGATACAGAAGTTCTGTTAACTGCCTATATAGAATGGGCAGAAGAGTGTGTAAATCATTTAAACGGTATCTATGCTTTTGCTATTTGGGATTCAAAGAGAGAGCAGCTTTTTATTGGACGGGATCGATTAGGTGTTAAACCGCTGTTTTTTACGGAATTAAATAAGGGGATTGTATTTGCTTCGGAAATAAAGGCAATTCTTAAGAACCCTGGAATGAAAACAGAGCTAGAATATGAGGGGCTTGCTGAAATTTTCGGTTTAGGACCTTCGAGGACTCCGGGGTCTGGGATTTTTAAAGGCATTAAGGAGCTGCGTCCGGCACACGCCATGACTTTTTCAAAAAACGGCTTAAAGATTTGGCGTTATTGGAATGTAAAGAGTGATTTGCATAAAGATAATGTGGAGGATACGGCCGAAAAGGTACGCTATTTGGTAACAGATGCTGTAACAAGGCAGCTAGTATCCGATGTTCCGCTTTCTACCTTCTTATCAGGGGGGCTTGATTCAAGTATTATTACTGCAATTGCTGCACAAGGATTTAAAGACCAAGGTAAAGGTCAGCTTCATACGTATTCTATTGACTATGAAGGAAACGATCGCTTTTTCAAAGCAAACGAATTTCAGCCAAATGCGGATGAAAAGTGGATCAAGATTGTGACCAGTGAGTTTGATACAAAGCACCATTTTAAAACAATTTCTCAAGAACAATTAGTGAAAGACTTAACAGAAGCGGTTCATGTTCGTGATTGTCCTGGTATGGCTGACATTGATTCCTCCTTGCTTTGGTTTTGTAAGGAAATAAAAAATGACTTTGTTGTTAGTCTTTCTGGGGAATGTGCGGATGAGATCTTTGGAGGCTACCCTTGGTTTCACCGCAAGGAAGATTTAGAGAGACCAGGATTTCCTTGGATGCGTTCGGTTAATGAAAGAAATAATTTGTTAAGAGCCGATTGGCAGCAAAGACTTAAATTAAAGGATTACGTGATTGAAAAGTATAAGCAAGCCGTTCAGGAAACTCCTAAATTGGAGGGAGAAAGCATCGAAGAAGCAAAACGGCGAGAGCTTTTTTATATTAATATGACACATTTTATGACAACGCTACTTGACCGAAAAGATAGAATGAGTATGGGAGCAAGTCTTGAGGTCAGAGTTCCATTTGCAGACCACCGTCTTGTAGAATATGTTTGGAACATCCCGTGGGATATAAAAATGGTTCATGGCAGGGAAAAGGGAATCTTAAGAAAAGCTTTTGAAGGAATTCTTCCGGAGGAAGTACTTTATCGAAAGAAAAGTCCGTATCCCAAAACCCATAATCCAGCATACACATTGGCAGTCCAACAACAATTAAAAGAGATATTAACGAATAAATCCTCGGTACTATTTGAAATATTCAATCGAGATTTACTAAATGAACTGGTAGATTCCGGAGGTAATTCCTTTAAAGAGCCATGGTTTGGTCAGTTAATGTCAGGACCACAGCTATTGGCCTATTTTATTCAATTAGATATTTGGTTTAAAGATTACAATATTAATATAGTAAATGCATAGGCGTTTATAGTTGGATTCATAACTTTATTAGATTAAAATGAGTGTATGGAAGGGGATTGAAGATGAAAAAAACCTTGATTACACTCATTTTATTTTGTATTTTTATTTTTTCGGCAGTGCCAGTTTACGGGGCCTCGGAAAGGGAGACCCGGGAATGGCAGGAAGAAACTGTTTATTCTATAATGGTGGATCGTTTTTTTAATGCTAATACGAAGAATGATATTGATGTTAATACTTTAGACCCTTTAGCCTATAATGGCGGAGATTTTCAGGGAGTCATTGATAAGCTCGATTTTCTTAAGGATATGGGTTTCACAGCAATCCGGCTAACATCTATATTCGATAATACTTCTGGAGGTTATCATGGCTATTGGATAAATGACTTTTATCAGCCTGATGAGCATTTTGGCTCGCTAAAAACATTTAAGAAACTAGTGCAAGAAGCCCATCAACGAGATATGAAGGTAATCATTGATTTTGTAACCAATAATGTCTCTACAGAACACCCATGGGTGAAAGAGACAACAAAGCAGGATTGGTTCAATGTGAAGACTGAAATTAATAATTTGAATAATCAGGATGAAATAGAGAATGAATGGGTGAATGGTTTACCTGACCTTAATCAGGACAACCCTGACGTCAAAAATTATTTATTCGATGCTGCCAAGTGGTGGATAAATGAGACGGATATTGACGGGTACAGTCTTCCAGAGGTAAATCATGTCCCAGTAGCCTTTTGGAGTGATTTTTCAAAGGAAGTAAAAAGTGAAAAGGAAAACTTCTTTCTCTTAGGGATTACCTCTGCCAATCGGACAGTTGATTCTGATAAATATGTGATGGCTGGCATCGACAGCCTTACTGACTATCAACATAGTGAAAATTTAAGAAATGTTTTCGCTACGACTAATCAAGCTTTTAGCGGGCTGAATGATAATAAGGTTCAGAACCCTGAATTACAGCCACAATTTTTTGATAATGAAATGACTACGAGGTTTACAAGTGATATCGTAAAAAATAAACAGTTTCCAGGTGCTCGCTGGAGAACTGCCTTGACTTATATATATTCTACTCCTGGAATCCCTGTTGTCTTTTATGGCAGTGAAATTGCTTTAAACGGCGGAGAAATTCCAGATAATCGTCAGCCAATGAATTTCCGGACAGAAAAGGAACTCATTGATTATATGACTAAGCTAGGTGAAATAAGAAATCAGCTTCCTTCTTTGACAAGGGGAAGTATGGAGATGCTTTATGAAAAAGATGGAATGGCGGTTTATAAGCGCGTATACCAAGATGAAACAGCGATTATTGCCATTAATAATACAAGTAAATCTCAAAATGTGACGTTAAATAATGATCATATTGAAGGTGGAAAAGAACTGCGTGGCATGCTTAATGGAGACTTAGTCCGAAGTAATGATGATAACCAATATGATCTCATCATTGACCGTGATGAAGCAGAAATTTATGTGTTAGCCAATAAGAGCGGAATTAATCTGACGCTAATAGGTTCACTAGTGTTTGTCTACATCTTATTCACTATATTTATTATAAAAGTAAGGAAAAGAAGAAAAGAATAAAAAAAAATGCGGCTGGGACAAAACCCCCTCTAGAACCTAAAAAGCCTGTGAAATTTTACGAGGAGTAAAATTTCACAGGCTTTATTTTTTTCATAACAAAAAGGACATCTTCTGATAAAATTTAAGTACCCCTACAAAAATCAAATCAGAAAGAAGTGTCCTTATGTTTAAAAATTATAACATGAATCAATTGATTTTACCTTTAGATTTAGAAGTTAAATTACAAGAAAATGATATTGCTTTTTCCATTCATCATTTAGTCGAAAGTATTCCTGATGGAGCCTTCGACTCTTTCCTGCGCCATACCGGTTGTCCTGCCCATCATCCACGTATGATGCTTAAAATTATTTTATGTGGTTACACACAATCCGCTTTCTCGGGTAGAAAAATTGAGGGTATGGTAAAAGATAGTATCCGTATGATGTGGCTAGCCCAAGGCTATGAGCCAAGTTACCGTACAATCAATCGTTACCGTGTGCATCCAGAAATGCAAGAGTTGATTCGTCAATGTTTTGTTCAGTTTCGCTGTCAGCTTGTGCAGGAAAAGCTAATCGATCAGGAAGCGATTTTTATTGATGGTACAAAAATCGAAGCAAACGCTAATAAATTCACCTTTGTATGGAAGAAATCCGTTGAAAAATATAATACGAATCTGGTGGAGAAATCGAATCAGCTTTACAATGAGCTGCTTGAAAAACAAATCATTCCTGAAATGACACGAGAAAACGACGAACAACTTTCAATTGTAGAGCTATCTCAAATCACTAAAAAACTCGAGGAAGTCATTGAAGAATATACGGAACAAATCGAGAATTCTAGTGATGTTAATGAACGCAAAAAGTTACGTAGCGATCGAAAAACACCTAAACAAATCGTGAAACAGGTTAATGATTGGATTGAACGAAAGCAAAAATATCAAAAAGACTTCGAGATCTTTGGCACACGGAATAGTTATTCCAAAACAGACCATGATGCGACATTCATGCGAATGAAGGATGATTATATGCAAAACGGCCAATTAAAGCCTGGTTATAATCTTCAAGTAGCGTCTGAAGGACAATATACACTTGCCTACGGTATTTTTTCTAATCCAACGGATACAAAAACACTTACACCATTTCTCAATCAAATTGAAGAGCAGTATTTTTCATTGCCTGAACATATAGTCGCAGATGCAGGATATGGCAGCGAACAAAATTACGATGACATACTATCAAAGCGCAAACGTACACCGCTGATTACATTCGGTCACTACTTAAATGAACAAAAGAAAAAATCTAAAAAGGACCCTTTTAAAACGAGCAATTGGTTGTATGATGAAGAAAGCGATGCCTATACCTGTCCGAACGGAAAGCAAGTGAGGTTTCAATATCATTCGAATCGAACAGATAAATCTAGGTTCCAGCGCACGTTTAAAATTTATGAATGTGAAGACTGTACGGATTGTCCACTTCGAGTAAACTGTACGAAGGCGCAAGAAGGAAAAAAACGTAAGTTGATGG
>NZ_NPDD01000083.1 GCF_002272245.1 Bacillus sp. 7884-1
AGTCCGAGGAAAATCGAAAGTTGAAAACGACATTGGCCTTGCGTTAATGGCCGTAAACTTAAGAAAATATGCGGCAAGATCGTAAGATCTTGTCTGAATAGATGAGAAAAAAATGAAAAAAGTGAAATCGACGATGCGATTTCACTTTTTTCATTTATAGAAGCTAGTTATGTCCCAGCCTCATTTTTCTAGTGGAATTTCCTATCCATTAATGATTTTCCCACCGTTTACATGGATGATTTGGCCGCTTACATAGGAAGAATCGTCAGATGCCAGATAAACATAACTTGGGGCAAGTTCATAGGGTTGACCTGCTCTGCCCATTGGCGTATCCGTACCAAAGCTTACAACTTGGTCTTCAGTGAATGTTGAGGGAATGAGCGGTGTCCATATCGGACCTGGTGCGACACCGTTAACCCTAATTCCTTGTGGTGCAAGTGACTTTGCCAGGGAACGAGTGAAGGTAACAATTGCACCTTTCGTAGCAGAGTAATCCAATAATTGCTCATTCCCTGCATAAGCAGTGATTGAGGCTGTATTAATAATAGTGGCACCCTTTTTCAAGTGGGGCAGAACCATTTTAGACATATAAAAAAAGGAGAAAATATTGGTTCGGAATGTTTTTTCAAGCTGTAGAGAGGTAATATCTAACAGGCTTTGCTGCGGATGCTGCTCTGCTGCATTGTTGACTAAAATATCAATTTTACCAAATTGGTCTTTTGTTTGATTAACAATGTCCCTACAAAAATCTTCATTGCCAATATCGCCGGCAAAGAGCAGGCATTTACGGCCTTCTGCTTCAACAAGTGCTTTTGTTTCTTCTGCGTCCTGATGCTCCTCTAAGTAGGAAATCGCAACATCTGCACCTTCTTTAGCAAAATAAACCGCAACTGATTTACCAATTCCACTATCCCCGCCAGTAATAATGGCTGTTTTACCGGCTAGTTTCCCAGCACTTTTGTAATTGGGGTCAACTGACACGGGCCGAGGATTCATTTCACTTTCAATTCCGGGCTGATGATTTTGGTACTGTGGCGGGAAAGCTTTCTTTTGTTGTTTTTGATTATTGTTGGTCATTTATTCTACCTCCAAGGATATTTACCATTTTAGTTTGAGGAATATGCACAAAAATATGAGCAAAATAAAAAAGGGTGAAAAGGAATATTTCCTTTTCACCCTTTTAGAGCCTTATTATCTGTAGTTAATAAATTGAACATCGACAGTTAGGTCTGCTTCCCGTACCAACGAAATAATCTTTTGTAAATCATCACGGTTTTTACCGCTGACTCTGACTTGGTCGTCTTGAATTTGACTTTTCACCTTTAGGCCGCTATTTTTAATAATCGTATTAATTTTTTTTGCATTTTCTTTATCAATTCCTTGGACAAGCTTCGCTCTTTGACGAACAGTTCCGCCAGAGGCTTTTTCCATTTTGCCATAGTCAAGATTCTTAACAGGAACACCTCTTTTGATTAATCTTCCTAGCAAGACGTCTTTTAACTGGTCCATTTTAAATTCATCGTCTGAAACTAGAACAAGCTCTTCTTTATCCAATGTAACCTCACTTTTGCTGCCTTTAAAATCATAACGGGTTTTAATTTCCTTCATTGTTGCGGTAATTGCATTATTGACTTCCGTAAATTCCACTTTGGATACAATATCAAATGATTCATCTTTGGCCATAGTAATAATACCCCCAATATATTTTTAATAACGGTATGTAATCCTGCTAAAGTTTCCCTTTATGGCTACATTATAGTAAAATATAGCAAGTCAAACAACCCTATGGATAACTATAGGAGAGAAAAGGTGAGTTAATAATGTCTTTACAAGAACTTATAGGTCAAACCGTTACTTTAACGGTAGCACGAAAAGCAGACTTCGGCTATTTTTTAACAGATGGAAATGAAGATGTTTTGCTGCATAAAAATGAGGCTGACCGAGAATACGAAGAAGATGAATCCGTTGAGGTGTTCCTATATGTTGACTCCGAAGGCAGGACGTCCGCTTCTACAACCATACCTGAAGTAACAATTGGCAAATATGCTTGGCTTAAAGTAGTCGATTCCAATCCACATGTTGGTGTGTTTTTAGATATTGGGATTAAAAAGGATTTATTATTAGGTATTGATGATCTTCCCGTTCATAAATCAGTCTGGCCAAAGGCTGGGGATTTGGTTTATGTTACCTTAAGAGTGAATAACAATTTTCTTTTATATGCTAAGCTTGCGACTGACCCTGTCATAGAATCCATTTCTACACAGGCGACTAGGGCTGATTATAACAAGAATATTCAAGGGCACATCTATCGGACAGCAAAGGTTGGCAGCTGGATCTATACCATTGAAGGGTATAAAGGCTTTATACATGAGTCTCAAAGGCAAATAGAGCCACGTTTAGGGCAAATGGTAGAAGGAAGAATTATTGATGTCAAGGAAGATGGGACGGTAAATGTCTCTTTACTTGCGAGAAAAGAGGAATCGCAGGACCTTGATGCGGAACGTGTTTTTGAGTATTTAATGAGCAGAAATGGTGCCATGCCTTTTAATGATAAAAGTATGCCTGAAGAGATACAGGAACGTTTTCAGTTAAGTAAGGGTGCATTTAAGCGTGCACTTGGAAAGCTTATGAAAGACGGCAGAGTGTATCAAGAAGGAAGCTGGACCTATCTAAAGAAAGATTAATTTTTTTCTACATACTCTTTTTTAAATTGACAACACTAATGTGGAAAGCATTTTGAAAGGGGTATGAGTATGCCGCATACATCAGATAATGATAAAAAAGCTCAAGATAATAATGCATTAAGACATGAGAAAAATATGATGAGAGAAAAAAATCGTCAAGCAGGTAAAAATCAATATTCGAAAAAAACGGATCATAAATAAATCAAAAAAAGCGGGGAAGCTCCCCGCTTTTTTTCAATGTATTAAGATGGCTGTTTATTTAAAAAGAAAATGGCAATTGCACCAGGTCCGGTATGGGCTCCAACCGCCGAGCCAATCGAGGAAGTAAAAATATCCTTTGGATGTAATTCTTCCATAATTAATGTTTTTACTTCTTCTAATGTTTCCTCGGAATCAGCATGGCTGATTCCAATTATTTGGTTACTAAAGTTTTCACCACGTTCTTTCATTAGTTCAACTATACGGCGGTAAACCTTCTTTTTTCCGCGTATTTTTTCAATGGGAACGAGTTTTCCGTCTTCAACATTCAGGATAGGCTTGATATTTAGTAATCCCCCCAAAAAGGCTGACGCTTTTGAAACACGGCCGCCCTTGGCTAAATAATCTAAGTCCTCTACCGTAAAAAGCTGCTCCATATGTTGACTGCGGAATAGCACATCTTTAAGTATTTCATCCTTTGATACATTTTCGGCTGCAAGCCTTGTTGCTTCTTTCACGACAAGACCAAAACCAAGAGAAGCACATTTTGTATCGACAATCGTTAAATTAAAGTTTGGATATTTTTCCTTTACTTGGTCAAGAATCATAACAGATGTCTGATATGTACCAGATAATGCTGAAGAGAAAGCAATATATATTCCATCTTCATTATTTTCAGCCATTTTAGTAAAGACTTCCTCAAATAATAAAGGAGAAACTTGTGACGTTTTTGGAACATCGCCTGCGCGTATGGCGTCATACACAGCTTTAGGATCAATGGTTTTAACATCCTCATATTCTTGTCCATTAACCTGTACTTTGAGTGGAAACAATGTCACGTTATGATCAGAGTAAAAATCTTTCGGTAAATCGCATGCGCTGTCAGCTAGTATTTTTACCGGCATGAAGCTCACCTGCTTTCGGAGCTAATATAGTTAGTTTCAGTTTATCGGTTTCACCTCAAAAATACAATTATCTGCTTAGAGATAGTACCTTAAAAATTGAAGGAGATGGTGCTTTTGTTATGGCAACAAATCAAAAAATCAATAATTGTTATAGTCGGTGCATTCCTAAATGCCCTGGCTATAAATTTATTTTTAATTCCAGCAAATGTTTATTCTAGCGGATTTTCTGGAATAGCACAATTATTATCGAAAGTATTAAGTGAACAAACGCCCTTAAATATATCAATGGGATTTTTATTGCTATTGCTAAATATTCCAGTAGCAATATTAGGGTGGTTAAAAGTAGGTAAATCCTTTACCATTTATAGTTTTTTAAGTGTGGCTTTATCATCACTATTCTTAGAATTAATTCCTATTACACAAGTGTCAAAAGATATTCTTCTAAATGCTGTATTTGGCGGTGTTATATTAGCAGTTGGTGTTGGAATGACCTTGAAATGGGGGGCTTCAACTGGGGGCTTAGATATTATTGCGATGGTTTTATCAAGGATGAAAGATAAACCGATTGGCAGTTATATGTTTATTTTAAATGCATTTATTATTATTACAGCTGGTTTTTTATATGGATGGGAAAAAGCCCTTTATACGATTGTTTCCTTGTATGCGTCAACAAGAGTAGTGGATGCCATTCATACGAGGCATGCTAAGCTTACAGCAATGATTATTACAAAAAAGGCAGATGAGCTTAAGAAAGCGATTCATTCACAGCTTGTTAGGGGTATTACAATGATTCCTGCAAAGGGTGCTTTTTCAAATGAATCTAGAGACATGCTGATGATTGTTATTACCCGTTATGAGCTCTATGACTTAGAACGTATCCTGGCTGATGTTGATCCAAATGCATTTACCAATATCATTCAGACAACTGGAATTTATGGATTCTTTAGGCGTGAATAAGGAGGATGTAAAACGTGAGAGGTGTTTTATGTGTAATTTTGTTTCTATTTCCCTTTAGTTTAAAAGGAGAAGCAAATCATGGTGAAATCGATCATCCCTTTCAATTTTCAGTTACTCCTATTGCTGGACATGAGAAAGTGGAATTCGAGTTACTAATTAAAAATACAGGCGATTACCCATTAAGTTTTGAATTTCCTACCTCTCAATATGTTGAGATTTCAGTGGCAGACTCATCTGGGCATGAGGTATATCGATATTCAAAAGGACGATTTTTTTTACAGGCTTTGCAAACCATTAAGATTGACCCTCATCATACCTTTAGGAAGGTAGAAAAATGGAATTACCAAGTAAATGGACAAAGAGTGCCTGAAGGACAATATACAGTTACTGCCACTCTTTTACCAAGAAAACTAAATGATCAACCATTAAGTAATAACCAAAGATTAGTCAGCAAGGTAAAATTTAATCTTCCAGCGGATGGTCCTGTAACCATGAAACGTTCATGATGACCGAAAACAGAGAAATAATGAAAAAGTGGTAACCATTAGCCTTCAAGATCACCTTATTAAAATGAAAAGCTGGCACGTTTCAGTAACGTGCCAGCTTTTCTGATTATTTCAATTGCTCAAGCTCATTTTGCATTTCTTGGAGCTGACTTTGTTCTGCGACTGTTGAATTAGCGTATGCAGAACTTAATGCATTTTTCGCTTTCGAAACCACAGAATTACGTTCAGCAGGGTCGGCCGTTTTCGCCATCTCAACAAATCTTCTTGCTTCTTGGAACAACTGGTTTCCCATGGTTATATTCCTCCAAGCGAGGAGTCACGCACATTGGACATTTTCTGGGCTTCCGCTTCAGCGTAGGTCATGTGGTAAGGAATACGTTCAGCGTGCTTACTGACAGTATCTACTCCTTGCTGGACAAAGCGTTTTGATTTGTTTCGTTTACCCATTGCAATCCCTCCAATTTGGTGAGCTTGGTGTGAAGCAAACTGCCTCACAAAAATTAGTATGCTCAAATCAGAGCTTTTCATTTAGGTAAACAATGGTGAACAACTTGAATTATTTTATATTTAACAAATCTGACAAATATACTCCGATACCGTCTTCCTCATTCGTAAGGGTCACTTCATTAGCAATACTTTTGACTTTATCAATCGCATTTCCCATCGCTACACCACGACCAGCATAATCAAGCATTTCTAAATCATTATCTTCATCACCAAAAGCAATAATTCTTTCAGGTGGAATGTTGAAGTATTCTGAAGCCTTTTTTAATCCAACAGCCTTGCTTAAACCTATTTTGATAATTTCAATTACATGCCATGGTGCCGCCCAACTGCGATGATCTATCACCTCAGCGTGGAGGTCTGACAAATGTTGACGGATTTGCTTTAATTCATCTTCCTCCGTATGGATTAACAAACTAGTTGGGGAGTCTTTTAAAAAATTTCGCAAATCACCCGTCGTTACATTTGGATTCCCCATACCGAATATATCTAACAGTTTTTCGTCATGATAGTGGAAGTAAACATCATCAATAACTTCGGCAATAATATTATGGAAGTTAAATGAACGGCAAGCTTCTACAATATCTTTAGCTACTTTTAAATCCAGAGGATCATGATAAAATCCCCAGCTTGAATCGAGTGGGTGATGCATAAAGGCACCATTAAAATTCACAATGGGAGTGTCAAGCTTAAGTTCGTGGTAATAAGGTTCACTCGAACGATAGGGTCTTCCTGTTGCAATCATTACCACGTGACCTTGTTCTCGGGCTTTACTTAAAACGCTTTTCGTTTTCTCAGAAATTGTTTTATCATCTTTTAATAAAGTTCCATCTAAGTCCAATGCAATTAAATGTTTTTCTGCCATATTGACTCCTCTTAAATTGTTTTTTAATTTCATAAGTCTAAGCTTTAGATAATTAACATATGAAATGTTACACTACAACTATGAATTTTCTTTTATTGGCGGAAAATCAAATTTGTATAACTCCTATGTTAACAATTTTATACCATACCTGTAAAAAAATTCACTTCATAGGAATTAGATTGTCGATATAATTTTTTTTGTCCAGGGGGTTCTTCCTAAGTGATTCTCGTAGAAAAAAGTTTGCTGAAAAATAATCCTCATCTACATATAGTAAACAAGAGTGAACAACAAAAAAAGCTTCCGTTCATCATTTTCAATCATGGATTTACCAGTGCAAAGGAGCACAATCTTCATTACGCCTATTTATTAGCGGAAAAGGGATTTCGGGTCATCTTACCAGAGGCGATATACCATGGTGAAAGAGGGCAAGGCATAGAGGAGAAAAATCTATACAGTCATTTTTGGGAAATTGTCATTAAGACTATCCATGAATTAAATGATTATAAGGAATACTATGTTAATGAAGGATTAGCTGACGAGGAGCAAATTGGACTTGCTGGAACTTCAATGGGCGGAATTGTGACCTTGGGTGCTCTAACTAAATATAAATGGGTTAAAGCTGCAGTCAGTTTAATGGGGATGCCTGCCTATGAGGAATATTTACATTGGCAATTAGAACAAATGAAAAGCATTGGCATTAGTCTTTCTTTTACAGATGAGCAGATTGAAGAGCAATTATCGTTCATTCGTCCATTTGATTTAAGTCTTCAACCAGAAAGGCTGGAAAATCGGCCGTTATTATTTTGGCATGGACAAAAGGATCCAATCGTACCCTTTCACTTAACGTATCAATTTTATCAATCGATAAAGGATAATTATGAGAAGACACCAGCTAATCTTCACTTTATAAGTGATGCACAAGCTGATCACAAAGTTAGCAGAGAAGGTTTAAAAGCCACTGTTGAATGGTTTGAGAAACATTTATTAAAATAAGGCTATGTAAAAGCTTATTATTGATTTTGGCACTCTGTTGATTTGTGCGGAAGGCGCGAGACTCCTCGAA
>NZ_NPDD01000084.1 GCF_002272245.1 Bacillus sp. 7884-1
TGCCAAGTTTAACAGAGCCTAAAATAAAAGGAGTGTTTTATAAATGAATGAAGAATTAAAAGAAAATATCATGGGTGCATTAGAATTGGTAATAGATCCAGAATTAGGTGTCGATATTGTAAATTTAGGTTTAGTATATGATGCTGAGATGGATGATGAAGGAAACGTAACGATTACGATGACGTTAACTTCAATGGGCTGCCCGCTTGCTGGAACAATCGTTGACCAAGTAAAAAGAGCATTAGCAGATATTCCTGAAGTAAAAGAGGTCGAGGTTAATATCGTGTTTAACCCGCCATGGAACAAGGAAATGATGTCCCGCTATGCAAAAATCGCTTTAGGTATTCGTTAAGAAAAAATGAAAAATAAAATAATTTTAGTTAGTTCTAATCAAATAGGCCGGGGAGATCAACAATTAGGTGAAAACATTCTTGAAACCTATTTCACCATAATGAAGCAAAGAGAAGAACTTCCTTCTGCTGTATTTTGTATGAACAGTGGAGTGCTGACCATGACTGAAGATTCCTTTGTTTCAGTTCACTTGAAAGAAATGGAAGATAAAGGTGTGAAGATTTTAGCATGCAAAACCTGTGTTGACCATTATAAAGTGGAAGAAAAATTAACTGTAGGTAAAATTAGCGGCATGGCTGATTTTATTGAGTTATCAGCTAAATATGAAGTAATAACGATATCTTAAACAGCAGATTTTCTGCTGTTTTTTA
>NZ_NPDD01000085.1 GCF_002272245.1 Bacillus sp. 7884-1
AGCTGTGTCTAAAACATTTGCTAGTTCTCAATTGTGTTCGTGTTGTGGCTACCAAAACAAAGACGTTAAGAATCTTAAGCTTCGTGAGTGGGATTGCCCTTCTTGTGGAGCACATCACGATAGAGATATTAACGCAGGACAGAACCTTAGAGATGAAGCAATACGCATCTTAACCGTAGGGACTACGGGGTTAGCCTAATCAATTGGAAGCCGATAGGCTTCTGTACTTAGGAATCTCCCACTTCACACGACCCGTAAGGGTGTTAAGTGGTTAGTAGTTCAATGTAAAATAAATGAATTTTTGGAAAATAGCATTGACTCGTTCGAATGAAACATGATATAAACACAGTAAGAATTTTAGTACTTTAAAGCATACAAATTACAACAAAAAAGGAAATGCAGGAGGAATCACTTTCATGGGTCAACGCAGCAAAATAATAGACTGTACCATCCGAGATGGCGGATTAGTTAACAATTGGGATTTCAGTGTCGAATTTGTTCAAGACTTGTATAATAGTTTAAGTGCAGCAGGTGTTGAATACATGGAGATTGGCTACAAAAACTCTCCAAAACTACTGAATGCAACTGAGCCAAATCCATGGAGATTTCTAGACGATAATTTCTTGAAAGAAATCTTCCCTGAGAAAAAATTCACAAAGTTTTCTGCTCTAGTGGATATTGGTCGTGTAGATCCAAATGACATTTTACCACGTGAACAAAGTGTTTTGGACATGATCCGAGTGGCATGCTATATCCGTGAAGTAGATAAAGGGTTAGAGCTTGTACAAATGTTTCATGATTTGGGTTATGAGACATCACTTAATATTATGGCTTTATCGAGTGTACCTGAAAAGCAGCTTACGAAAGCATTTGATATGGTGAGGGAAAGTCCTGTAGATGTTGTATATATTGTCGATTCCTTCGGAAGCTTGGATCCTACGGATATTGAACACCAGGTGAAAAGATTCCAAGAGTTAATCCCAAACAAACAGCTCGGAATCCATACCCATAACAACATGCAGTTAGCATTCGCCAATACATTAGCTGCATTGCAAAACGGGGTTACATACCTGGATTCATCTGTTTATGGCATGGGTCGTGCGGCTGGTAATTGTAACACAGAACTTCTTGTTAGCTACATACAAAAACCAAGCTATGAACTGAAGCCAGTCCTTGAAATGATTGAAAAGCACATGCTCGAAATGCGCCAAAAATGGGAGTGGGGTTACATTATTCCGTATATGATTTCTGGTGTACTGAATGAACATCCACGTGTCGCCATGGCCTACCGTGATAGCGCCGATCGCGATAAATTTGTAGATTTTTATGACAAGGTAACTTCACCCGAAGCCTCTATTTCACCAGCAATGAAATAGGAAATACAGTAAAAAGCACCTCACTTGTTTGAGGTGCTTTTTTGTATGGGTATCTGTCAAATTTAGCTATGCGCAAGTATTTTTCATTATCCGCAAGTAAAATCCGCAATCCGCAAGACTCCTATGATCATAAATGATTGATAAATCCCAAATAAGAAGTAAAAACTATGTCATCAGGCGTAATCTTAGGGAGGTAAACAAATGAGATGGAAAGGAAGACGGCAAAGTACAAACGTTGAGGACCGCAGAGGAATGGGCATGGGTGGAAAAACGGTAATTGGAGGGGGGATAGGAAGTATTGTCGTTATTCTCCTTTTTGCACTGCTGGGAGGAAACCCTGGAGATTTAATGAACAATACTCCAACTACGAATGGTTCGAACACAAACGCTCCTATGAATGTATCCTCCCAAGAGGAGGAATTGGCGGATTTTGTTTCTGTAGTCCTTGCTGATACAGAGGATGTGTGGTCTAATCAATTCAAGAAACAAGGCATGGTATACGTAAATCCAAAGCTCGTTTTGTTTAGGGACAGCGTTCAATCCGCATGTGGAGCAGCGAGTTCAGCTGTAGGACCGTTTTATTGTCCGGGTGACCACAAACTTTATATTGATTTAAGTTTTTATCAGGAACTAAAACAAAGATTCCAGGCACCTGGTGACTTTGCGATGGCATATGTAATCGCCCATGAGGTAGGACACCACGTCCAGACCCTTTTACATAGTGGAGACGAAGCTTCACCAGCCGAGAAGCAGACCAATGAGTATTCAGTCCGATTTGAATTGCAGGCAGACTACTTGGCTGGTGTTTGGGCCCATTATGCCGAAGGGAAGGGCTACCTTGAAAAAGGTGACCTAGAAGAGGCACTTAATGCAGCAAATGCGGTCGGAGATGATAATATCCAGAAAAAAGCACAGGGGTATGTTGTTCCCGAAAGTTTTACACATGGAACCTCTGAGCAGAGGGAGAGATGGTTTAATAAAGGCTTCAAAAGCGGAACCATAGAGGGTGGAGATACCTTTAACGCCGCAAATCCTTAAAACTAATAATAATTTGCCGATTGGACATCTAAAGGCTCCTATACGCTTTACGCGTATAGGAGTCTTTTATTTTACGTAAAACTAGATAGGGATTGAACATTGATCATCGTGATGTGTTTATGTGTGTAGTTCATTTGGAACTCATTCATAATATTTCCAAAAAAAGTATCTCTCTTCTTTTGGTAGTGAAATTCGACATTTATAGTTCAAAAATCTTACATATACTAAATTCCAAGAGAGATGTATGTTATAATTCTATAAAATTAGAATATTAAAGCAAGGAGTGAATAAAATGATAATTCGAAGTAAAGCCGATGTTGAGCAGTTTTGCGAGAGGTTTGGTGATCTGGCCATCTGGGATGGTTCAAAGCACTACATCGCCTTACAAGATGAAGCAAACAGCGGCACCCTTACATTTATGCAATATCCAGATGGCACACTGACTGCCCATAGGAAATATCAAATGTATTGGGACATAAATGAGCTTCCAGTCGATAGTAAAGATATATGGCGATATAGAAAAGTTTTAAATAGTTACTTGAGAAATATAAATAATTAACGAAGGTGACTCTTTTTTCGGGGTCGCTTTTTTCATTTTTTTTTAAATGATATTGTCATAGTATTAATCTCCATTTATCTATTAAAAAACAAAAAACTTTAATTATATGCATTAAACCATACATTTTAGAAAAACTAAACAGATAGTTAAGATATTATGGACAAGCAGTTTAAAGAGGTGAGACTAGTGGTTGTAACACATCCGACAGAGTATGAAGTATATCTTTTTCACGAAGGAAGTTTATTTGAGAGTTATAACGTTTTTGGCGCTCATTCTGAAACCCAAGGAGGAGAAAAGGGTACTCGCTTTACTGTTTGGGCTCCCCGTGCTACCCAAGTACATGTTGTCGGGGATTTCAATAAATGGGATGGTAGTTATCATGAAATGACGAAACTTAATAAACAAGGAATATGGTCACTTTTTATTCCGGGGCTGCTAGAAAATGATATTTACAAGTATCAAATTAAAACAGCTGCCGGTGATACCATCCTTAAATCCGATCCGTATGCATTTTATTCAGAAATCAGGCCAAATACCGCGTCTATTATCTATGACTTGGAAGGATACAAATGGCAGGATCAAAAATGGTTTCAAAATAAAAAAAAGAAAACTGTGTATGAAGAACCGCTTGCCATTTATGAAGTACATTTAGGCTCTTGGAAGAAAAAGGGTGAAGAAGAGTTTTATACATATAGGGAGCTAGCGGATGAGCTGATTCCATACGTACTTGAACATCACTTTACACACTTAGAACTTTTGCCTATAGTTGAACATCCCTATGATCGTTCTTGGGGATATCAAGGAACTGGGTACTATTCTGCAACAAGTCGATATGGTAGCCCGCACGATTTAATGTATTTTATTGACCAATGTCACCAAAGTGGAATAGGTGTTATTCTTGATTGGGTTCCGGGACATTTTTGTAAGGATGCCCATGGTTTGTATATGTTTGATGGACAGACTACTTATGAATATGAGGATGTTTACGTAAAAGAAAATCCGATATGGGGAACAGCGAATTTTGATTTGGGAAAAGGTGAAGTGCAAAGCTTTTTAATTTCTAACGCCTTATTCTGGATTAAATACTATCATATTGATGGATTTCGGGTTGACGCGGTTGCTAATATGCTTTACTGGCAAGCCGGGGGAGAATCTCAAAAGAATGAATATGCGGTTAGTTTTTTAAGAAAGCTGAATGAGGTTGTTTTTGAAGCCGAACCTAATTTGCTCATGATAGCTGAGGATTCAACCGATTGGCCGCTTGTGACAAGACCCACCTCTGAAGGAGGTTTAGGCTTTAACTATAAATGGAACATGGGTTGGATGAACGATATTTTAAAATATATGGAAGCAGAACCGCAGAACAGAAAGTATTTGCATGATAAAGTAACCTTCTCCATACTGTATGCTTTTACAGAGAACTTCGTCTTACCTCTATCGCATGATGAGGTAGTTCATGGGAAAAAATCACTGCTAAATAAAATGCCAGGAGATTATTGGAGAAAATTTGCACAGTTGCGTCTTTTATTCGGGTATTTAATGACCCACCCTGGTAAAAAGCTGTTGTTTATGGGTGGAGAGTTTGGTCAGTTTGATGAATGGAAGGATTTAGAGGATTTAGATTGGGAATTAAAAGATTTTGAGATGCATCGCATCTTGCATGATTACTTTAAAGAATTGATGCAGCTATATAACCGTTCCAAAGCGTTGTGGGAGCTCGACCATACCCACGAAGGCTTTGAATGGATTGATGCAGATAATAAAGATCAAAGTATATTCTCGTTTATAAGAAAAGACAAAAAAGAAGACCCTCTTATTATCGTGTGTAATTTTAGAGAGTTCGTTTATGAGAACTACAAAGTTGGGGTACCTTCTTACGCTTTTTATAATGAGATTTTTAATAGTGATCGTATTCAATATGGTGGTTCTGGTCAGGTGAATCATAAGAAAATTAAAGTGATTGAAGAGCCGTTTCACAACCAGTCGTGTCATCTCGAAATGACGATCCCGCCATTTGGTATATCCATCTTACGACCAGTTAAATCAAGAAAGGGGACGAATAGCAATGGTACAAAAAAAGTGCGTAGCAATGCTGCTAGCAGGAGGACAAGGTAGCCGTCTCGGTGCCCTTACTAGATATATTGCAAAGCCGGCTGTTTCATTCGGTGGCAAATATCGAATAATAGATTTTCCATTAAGTAATTGTACAAACTCTGGAATTGAAACTGTAGGTGTGTTAACACAGTATCAGCCTCTGGTTTTACACTCTTATATCGGGATCGGTGCCGCTTGGGATTTAGATAGAAGTAACGGCGGGGTCACAGTATTGCCTCCGTATGCGGAAACCTCTGGCGTTAAATGGTATAAAGGCACTGCCAGCGCGATTTACGAAAATATTAATTACATAAAGCAATACAATCCAGAATACGTATTGATTCTTTCTGGTGACCACATTTACAAGATGGATTATTCTAAAATGCTTGATTATCATATTGAAAAGGATGCAGATGTTAGCATCTCTGTTATAGAGGTACCTTGGGAAGAAGCAAGCCGTTTTGGAATTATGAATACTAACATAAACTTAGATATTATCGAATTTGAGGAAAAACCAAAATCTCCAAAAAGTAATTTGGCTTCTATGGGAATTTACATCTTTAATTGGTCTGTTTTAAGAACGTTTTTAGAGATAGACGATAATAATCCAGAATCCTCCAATGATTTTGGGAAGGATATTATTCCATTATTACTGGAAGAAAATAAAAAAGTTGTCGCGTATCCATTCAAGGGATACTGGAAGGATGTAGGTACTGTAAAAAGTTTATGGGAAGCAAATATGGATTTATTAACAGAGGAAACAGAACTAGATCTTTATGACCGAAATTGGAGAATTTACTCTGTAAATCCGAACCAGCCGCCGCAATATATCTCTACCACTGCACAAGTAGAAGAGTCACTAATTAATGAAGGCTGTATAGTAAAAGGAAACATTAAGCATTCTGTTCTATTCCAAGGCGTAACGGTCGAAGAAGGAAGTGTGATTCAGGACTCCGTTATCATGCCCAATGCTCGGATTGGAAAAAATGTAGTAATTGAGAAAGCCATCATCGCAGAAGAAATGGTTGTAGAGGATAACACCATTATTCGTCCCGAAAAGAACAAGGGCGATGTCATACTGGTTGCTAAGGATGTTTAGTAAAAACTCATAGGAAAGGAATAAGATACTATGCCTCAATCTATGCTAGGAATTATAAATGCAACCCATGAGTTGGGCACGTTTCAAAATTTAACAGCACATCGTTCCATAGCAGCACTACCATTTGCAGGACGATATCGTTTGATCGATTTTATGTTATCGAATATGGTGAATTCAGGGATCACGAGTGTGGCTATTTTCACCGGTCATGGAGTAAGGTCACTTATGGACCATTTAGGATGTGGAAAACAATGGGACTTGGATAGAAAACGTGATGGACTTTTCGTGTTCACACCTGATGGCAAATCTAAAAACGAGGAATTTGGATCCTTCGCACATTTAGCAAAGAATATCACCTTTTTCTTACGCAGCAGGCAAAAATACGTTGTGATAACAAATTGCAATATTATAGGGACTATAAATTTCAGTTCTGTTTTGGATCATCATATTGAAACAGATGCGAATATTACAGAGATCGTTCATAATGGAGAATCGCTGCATACGTATATTTTAGAAAAAGAATTATTGCTCTCTCTATTTGAGCAATACAAAGATCAGGGCTATTACAGTATTATAGATGTCATAAATGAGCGACTTGATAATTTTAAAGTTGAAAAGTATGAATGTATGGAATATATTGCAACTATAGACTCTCTCGAAAGTTACTATAACCATAGCATGGATATGCTTAAGTCTGCGGCATATTATCAGGTATTTACGAAAGACGAGCCAATCTTCACAAAGGTAAAAGATGAGCCACCCACACGATATAAAATCGGTGCTAAAGTTTCAAATTCTTTGATTGCTAATGGCTGCATGATTCAAGGAGAAGTGGAGAATTGCATTATTTCCCGTGCAGTTAAAATCGGGAAAGGCGCAGTTATTCGTAACTCCATTATTATGCAAAAAACGCAAATTGAAGATAATTGTGTTCTCGATGGAGTCATCATTGATAAGGATGTTAAAATTGAAAGTGGTGTCAAATTAACAGGAACAAGAGAAAACCCTTATGTGGTAGAAAAAGGGACAGTACAAAAGGGGCGCTGAGAAGTGAAAGTTTTATTTGCCGTATCTGAGTGTGTTCCGTTTGTGAAAACCGGTGGCCTTGCTGACGTAGCAGGCGCACTTCCTAAAGAGTTAAAAAAGTTAGGTACAGAAGTTCATGTTATGTTACCAAATTACAGTCTAATTTCTGATGAGTTTAAACAATCCTTTCAATTTAAAACATCTATTGAAGTACCGGTAGGATCGACGAATCAATATTGTGGCATTTTTAATATGGAACTTGATGGAATTACCTACCATTTTATTGATAACGAATATTATTTTCATCGGAGTTCATTGTACGGACAAGATGATGATGGAGAACGATTTTCGTTTTTCTCAAAGGCAGTACTCGAGTGTATACCACATCTGGATTTTATTCCTGATGTGATTCATTCTCATGACTGGCATACAGCCATGGTGAATTTTTTATTAACGTTCCAGTATCGTCATCAACCATTGTATACAAAAATAAAAACCGTATTTACGATTCATAATTTGCAATTCCAAGGTATCTTCTCATTTGAGAAAATTAGTGAACTGTTACGATTAGATCCTCAATATTTTAACATGGAACAGCTCGAATTTTATGGAAATGTTAACTTTATGAAAGGTGGTATAGTTTCATCTGATATTGTAACAACCGTCAGCCCAACCTATAAAGAGGAAATTCAATTTCCTTATTTTGGTGAAAGACTTGATGGACTTTTACGCAAGCACAACGATAAGCTCATTGGAATTGTAAACGGTATAGACGATTCAGTTTACAATCCAAGAGTAGATCGTGATATCGCTGTTTCTTATGATCTTGATACCATCGAGGGAAAATCAGAAAATAAGAAAGTTTTACAACACTATTTCGGATTGCCCGAAAAAGATAGCACACCCATTATTGCAATGGTAACACGCTTAACATCGCAAAAAGGTTTAAACTTAGTACTGCATGTATTTCACGAGATGATTCAGGATGATGTACAATTCATCTTGCTTGGTTCTGGTGACCATCATTTTGAAAACTTCTTTAATCAAATGACCCATGAATACCCGGATAAAGTGAAGGTATACATTGGTTTTAATGAGGCGTTAGCCCATCAAATTTATGCAGGGGCAGATTTGTTTTTAATGCCTTCGCAGTTTGAACCATGTGGATTAGGACAGCTTATTGCCTTGCAGTATGGAACAATACCCATTGTAAGAGAAACAGGCGGATTAAATGATACCGTTCAATCTTATGATGAATCAACTGGTAATGGTAATGGCTTTTCTTTTAAGAATTTGAACGCCCATGATTTGCTGCATACCGTTAGAAGAGCCTTAGATTTTTATCATCAAAATGAAAGTTGGAGTCGCTTAATACAAAATGCGATGACTCAAGATTATAGTTGGTTACAGTCTGCTAAGAAATATAATGAAATATATGAGAAGCTGTTTGAAGACTCAGTGGAATAAAAGATATTTGTTATCATTCAAAAGGGGAAGATGTATGCAAATTTGCAGCTTACATCTTCTTCCTTTTATAGGCAGTTAATTTTAGATTTAAACAGTTTGTTGTTGCTGTTGGCGTAGTTTTCGTGCAGCTGTCACCATATTTTTTAATGAGAAAATAGTTTCATCTTCATGTCGTGTTTTTAAACCACAATCTGGATTCACCCAAAACTGTTCTTTGGAAATAATCTCTAAGCTGTCTTTTAATATGGTGTCGATTTCTTCTACACTTGGAACACGCGGGCTGTGTATATCATACACACCTAAACCGATACCAAGTTCATATGGATTTTGTTTTAGTGATTGAATCAGTTCTCCATGGCTTCTTGATGTTTCTATTGAAATGACATCTGCATCAAGGGCACGAATTGTTTCTAAAAAGTTATTAAACTCGCAATAACACATATGAGTATGAATTTGTGTTTCATTTCTTACACTGGAAGTCGCGAGCTTGAATGCATTAACTGCCCATGATAAATATTGATTCCAGTCTTCATTCCTTAATGGCAAGCCTTCACGTAATGCAGGTTCATCCACCTGAATAATGGCAATTCCTGCATTTTCTAATGCTTGAACCTCTTCTTTGAGGGCTAAGGCAATTTGGTTGGCTACAAGTTCTCGGGAGATATCATCACGTACAAAAGACCAATTTAAGATCGTGACGGGTCCTGTTAACATCCCTTTAACATACTTTGTCGTTAATCGCTGTGCTTCTACTACTTCCTTCACTGTCATTGGAGATGTCCACTCAACGTCACCATAAATAATCGGCGGTTTCACACAACGTGATCCATAAGATACCACCCAGGCTTTTTCTGTAAAAGCAAAACCTTTCAGCTTTTCACCAAAGTACTCTACCATATCGGTTCGCTCAAATTCCCCATGCACTAAGACATCCAGGCCAATTTCTTCCTGAATTCGAATCCATCGTGCGGTTTCACTTTTCAAAAACTCAGCATAATACGTGTGGGTAATTTCTTTTTTGCGCCATGCTGTCCGTGTTCGTTTTACTTGATCTGATTGAGGGAAGCTTCCAATCGTTGTTGTTGGAAAATCCGGTAATTGTAACGCCTCTTGCTGTAATGGTTGACGTACTTTAAAGGGCATTGGACGTGTAAAATGTTCTGGCTTGACTTGTAATAATAGCTCCTTTACACGTGGGTTTTGCCTCGCCTCATGCTGCTCTATGGCTTGGATTGCCGCCATACTTTGAGACACACTTTTACTTCCTGACCAGTTCTCGTCTAAAACGAAGGATGTAATATGCGTTAACTCGACAATTTTCTCATCGGCAAAGGACAATGCACTTAGTAAAGTCGCATCCAGAGTCTTTTCAGATTTAGTTGTGACAGGTACATGCTGTAAACTGCAAGAAGATTGAACCCAGGCTTCATTTACACCGCTTAAAGATAAAATAGCTTTTGTTATCATTGCTTTTTCAGCTAAATTTGCCCTCCAAATATCACGCCCATTTATGATTCCAATCCCTAATACTTTATCTTGTGGGAAACCATATTTACGGAGTGAAGCCATATTCTCATCAGCACCATGAATAAAATCAAGACCAACTCCTGCAACAGGTAATTGAATGAGCTCTTCATACGCTGATAGTCCTTCAAAATAGGTTTGTAACATCAATTTCGCTGTTGGTACTTCTTCTGCTAATTGTTTATAAATTTGTTGAATTAGTTTTATATCTTCGGGTACAAGTGAAAGGACTAATGCTGGTTCTTCCACCTGAATCCACTCTGCCCCTGCATCTACAAGTTGTTGGAGTACTTGAGCATAAAGAGGTAAGAGTCTTAATATAAAGGATGCTTTGGATATTGAATCGTAGCCCTTCGATAATTGAACAAAAGAATAGGGACCGATAATGGTAGGCTTTGTAATTAGACCTAGTTCAAACTTCGCTTCTAAAAAATAATCTAAAATATAGTTTTGAGTTAATTCTAGTGGCTGGCCTTCATACTCAGGTACAATGTAGTGGTAGTTTGTATTAAACCATTTGGTCATCTCAGAAGCGACAACATTGTTAGCCCCACGCGCCATTGCGTAATAAGTTGTTAAATCTACCTTTTCGCCTGCCCACTTATAACGGTCTGGAATTAAACCGAACATGGTCGCGAGGTCTAGCATACGATCATAAAAAGTAAAATCTCCGACCGTGAGAATGTCTAATCCTAATGTTTGCTGGTGTTTCAAATGATTCAAGCGTATGGTCTTCATCTCAAAGGTAAACTCTTCCTCTGATATCTGACCCTTCCAAAAAGATTCTACACAACGTTTCCACTCTCGATTACCACCTATGTATGGGTAACCAATGGAAGTACTGACTAAATTCATTTTACGATTCCTCCTTTACATTTACATATTCCAAATACAAAAAAGCCATCTCCACGAAAAGGAAATGGCTCTACATTCAAGTTAAAGGTATGTCCAAGAAACCAAACAACTCATAACTCGTTTGTCGTACGAATGTCACCACCTATTCCACGTAGGTATTTGGTGTGTACTAGAATGGGCAGGTCTCCTGGCTCATCATCAATGTTCATCACACCTTCCCATCAAAAGACAGTGGTATTTGTGATTCACTCCGAATTACAGTTGCGGGACAGCGACGGAATTTCACCGTTCTTCCCTTTTAAGCCAAGCCTCAGCTTGGCACCAATTCTTACACGATATGTAATTGCCAATTAATATAACATACTCATAATCTGGTGTACATAATTTTCTGAGAATTTATTTTTGTTATTGTCAAAGTAGATAATGTATATTATATTTGTTGATATACAATATTTAGTGTTGTTTATTAGGATGTAGCACTAAATATAGATAATGACCAAATTTAATGGTGTCTGTATAGACTTAATAGGGAATCTGGTGAAAATCCAGAACTGTACCCGCAACTGTAAGTGCTGACGAAATAATCATATCCACTGTCTTTGGACGGGAAGGGATTAGAGTAGGAAGAAGCACAAGTCAGGAGACCTGCCATTTTTATTACGTATTATCTTCTTCGGGAGTTGGGAGGATATAACGAGGGTATGCCTACTATTACAGTGACCAAGTACTGTATGATAGATTATTCCACGTTATAAACCCATCTTCATTGATGGGTTTTTTGTTGTTTCACTCGCGAAGTCAATTCGATAAGAAAAGAGGAATTGCTATGGTAGTAAATAGTGTATATTCAGAAAAAGATACAGTTTTTGCAGCAGTGAAAAGGGTTTCTGATAAATATAATCTGGATACAACAGAATTATATAAAAAAATTACTAGTCTTGAGGAGTCATCAATATATGAACATTCCCTTACTTTTGCATTAAATCAAATTTCGATGTCTGATCCTAACTGGACCTTTCTAGCGGCAAATCTTTATTTAGGTGAACTATATCGGATTGCTTCAAATAATAGAGGGTATAAGTCTGATATAAACTATGGGGATTTTTACACTCTGATTGCTGAATTAACTAGAATAGGAATCTATTCTAAGGATTTATTACAAGATTATACAAAAGAAGAGATTGAAATATTAGCTGGAGAAATAGCTCCTGAACGGGATTTTTTGTTTAATTATATAGGGTTATTTTTACTAGCAGATCGTTACTTGGCAAAAGATTACGAAGGAAACCTATACGAATTGCCTCAAGAACGGTTTATGATCATAGCCATGACATTAATGAGAAAGGAACAAAAGGAAGTCAGATTAACCCATGTTAAAGAAGCATACTGGGCACTAAGCAACTTGTATATGACCGTTGCTACACCAACTCTATCAAATGCTGGAAAAAGCTTTGGCCAGCTCTCTTCCTGTTTTATTGATACAGTAGAAGATTCTTTGGATGGAATTTATTTAAATAATTGGGATATTGCTAGATTAAGTAAAGATGGTGGTGGTCTAGGTGTGTACCTTGGCAAGGTACGTGCCTTAGGTTCAGATATCAAGAAATTTAAAGGTAATTCTTCTGGGGTTGTACCTTGGATTCGTCTTATTAATGATACGGCTGTGAGTGTCGACCAATTGGGTCAAAGGCAAGGGGCGGTCGCTGTTTATTTAGATATATTTCATAAGGATATTATGAACGGCTTTTTAGACTTAAAAACAAATAACGGAGACGAAAGGCGAAAGGCTCATGATATTTTTACAGGTGTTTCGATACCTGACTTGTTTATGAAGAAATTAGAAGAAGTAGATGAACAAGGTAGAAGTGTTGGAGAATGGCATACCTTTTGTCCTCATCAAGTAAAACAAATGATGGAGTGGAAGGATCAAGAAGGTAATCCCCTTGGTTTAGAAGATTTCTATGATGAGTGTGATGTGAAGTTTTTTACAGAAAAGTATGAGGATGCGGTAAACCATCCTCTACTTCCTCGAAAAACCTATCGAGCTATGGATATTATGGCAAGGATTATGATTTCTCAATTAGAAACAGGTACTCCATATATGTTTTATCGAGATGAGGTAAATCGTCAAAATCCCAACAAACATCTAAGAGGAAAGGGACGTGCATCGATCTTTTGCAGCAATTTGTGTACAGAGATTACCCAAAATATGTCTGCCACAACGATTATCAAAGAATATATAGATGAGGATGGAAATATTGTCATTGTTCGTAAACCTGGGGATTTTGTTGTCTGCAATCTATCATCTATTAATTTGCCGAAAGCTGTAAAAGGGGATGTATTAGAAAGATTGATTCCTATTCAAATGAGAATGCTAGACAATGTAATTGATCTCAATACTGTTTCAGTTGGACAGGCTGAGGTGACAAATAAGCAATATCGGCCTGTAGGGTTAGGTACGTTTGGTTGGCATCACCTTCTAGTATTAGAGGGGATTTTTTGGGAATCCGAAAGGGCTGTTAAATATGCTGATCAACTATATGAAGAAATTGCTTATCTTACCATTCGTTCATCAATGGAATTAGCTAAGGAAAAGGGTGCCTATAAGAAGTTTGAAGGTTCAGATTGGCAATCAGGCAATTACTTTAAACGCAAAGGATATAAATCAGACCGATGGAACCAAGTGATGGGGGAGATTACGAGGTATGGGGTTCGAAATGGCTGGATGATGGCGATCGCTCCAAACTCGTCCACCGCAAAGATTGGTGGCTCAACAGATGGGATTGATCCTTTGTATTCGATCGAATACGCAGAGGAGAAGAAAAATTTCAAATTTAAAGTAACGGCGCCTGATTTAGACCATAACAGTTATAACTATTATCGACGTACTAGGCATGTTCTGGATCAAACATGGAGTATTAGGCAAAACGCTGCTCGGCAGAGACATATTGACCAATCAATTAGTTTTAATCTCTATGTTCGTCATGATATTAAAGCAATAGAGTTATTAGATCTTCATATGCAAGCATGGAAGCAGGGTTTAAAAACAACCTATTACGTAAGAAGCACTTCACAAACTGAGATAGAAGAATGTGAAGCATGTCAAAGTTAGACGAGACAATCCAGGAGGTATTTATTTGATGATACATACACCATTAACCAAAATTAAATTACTAAATCCAGATTTTCCAAACAAATCCACTAGGATAATAAATGGAGAGTCATCAGGTATTCTTAATTGGAATGATATTGCCTATCCTAAGATGTACGACTTGTACCAAACTCTATTATCAAACTTTTGGAAGCCGCAAGAAATTAATATGCAGGATGATATAAAACAATGGGATTCCCTTAGTAATCATGAAAAGGATGTGTTCCTGCGTATCAATACTCAACTTGCTTCACTTGATAGCCTGCAAACACCAACCATGAGTCAAGTAATGGATTATGTAACGGACTCTAGTTTCAAAGCGATCTTTGCGGTTATTTCACAACAAGAAGCCGTTCATAATGAGTCATATTCTTATATACTTAGCTCACTTATTCCTATGGGTGAACAAAATGACCGATTTAATCAAGCGAAAAGTGATCACATTGTAAGAAAACGTAATCAACTTATATTAGATGCCTATGAGGATTTTAGACAAAATCCAACGCCACAAGCGTTATTTAAGTTATGTGTAAACTCCATTAACTTGGAAGGTATTTATTTTTACGCAGGTTTTGCTTTTTTCTATCACCTAGCACATCAGCAAAAAATGCTTAAGACAAGTACGATGATTAGTTATATACAACGGGATGAAATGCAGCATGCCTATTTTATTTCTCAATTTATTCGAATCCTCTTAACTGAAAATCCTGAACTTCATACGGATGAAAATATCCAATATGTCTATGAAACGATTAGTGAGGCAGTTGAACTAGAAAAAGAGTGGGCACAATATATTTTATCCGAAATAAAAGGGATTGATTTAGTAGAATTCGAAGGGTATGTAGAATATTTGGCAAATAAGCGATTGAGACAGCTTGGCTTGAAAAATCTTTATGAAGAAAGAAGCAATCCAATGCCGTGGATTCAAATTTTTGGAGATGAAATGATGAATGAGACGAAGTCGGATTTCTTTGAACAAAAGTCAAGAACCTATTCAAAGGTCTCACAGTCCAATGGATTTGACGAACTGTAACATATCCGTTGCCATTGTTTATGCGACCGTATCTGGAAATACAAAAGAATTGGCCGAAGAACTTTATCAAATCTTTCTAGGGGAGTCAGTCAATATATCAATTTATAGTATAAATGAGTTTTCATTAGCGGACTTAAGTCAATATAAGGCAGTAGCTATAGGAACGTACACATGGGGAAATGGTGAAATACCTAGGGAAATGAGACATCTCTATCAAGCGTTTGAATCAATTATGAGAAAAGACATTACTACTGCCGTTTTTGGAACGGGTGATAGCTGTTATCCAATGTTTTGTGGAGCGGTTGATCAATTTCGGGACATGCTGTACATTCACACAAACTTAGCAGCGACCCTGAAGGTTGAACTTTTGCCACAAGAACAGGATATAAAGCGTTGCAGAAAGTTTGTTGAAGTACTACTATTGCGAGCAAGTATGGAAAATTAGGTAATGTAGAATATAAAATGGGCTAAGGGGGGCTCTACAAGCCTGTTTTGTGCTTGGAGGCTCCTAGAACGCCTGCTCCTAAAAGAATGCCTTCCGCTTCAAACAGATTTTCTTAGTGAATATTCGACAAGCCAAGCAGGTATTGATCCTGTTTTGTTTGATTTGCGATTGCAATTCATCCAATCCTGTAAGGTGGCAGGAAAATGATTTTCTTCAAAGTGGAATACTGCAATAGCACCAATCGTAGGAGGAAAGGGACTTATTCTAATATGGTTCTTCAGTTTCGTTAATACCTTCTCATAATCCATCTCTGAACAAAATTGAAACCATTGCAGAACCGTTTCGTCCTTACAAATGCAGTTGGGATAAACTGATTCGATTAGTACTAAAAGTTTAACTACCTCTTCCTTCGTCATTGTGTGACCTCCTGTAATATTGGTGAGTTGCCAAGGGGACGGTTCTCCCGGTCCAAAAGGCCGGAAGAACCGTCCCCTTGGTCTTTCGCAAGAACCGATGTTCATAAGACTTGCTATAGGAGAATAAATATCAAATTAGTGTGGTATTTTTTCCTAGGAGGAATTTACATGAATGAAGTTTTTGAAAGGTCAGCCAGATTTGAACACCGTTTTTGGCTTCAAATATTAGGTGATCATTCTAGGTTCATTTTTGAAGCTCTTGCCCCCATTCAAAAAGTTGAGATTGAGAAAGCCACGAATTTTATTAACATATTTGATGCACTTCTAGAACGCGCAAAATCCTCCCCACTGACACAACTAATAGCTCAAGTAGAACCAGAGGTACTAAAGTTAAGGGAATTTAAATTAGACTTAATTAGTAAACACCTTGTCGGAAAAATCAAAATTCACCTTTCACCTACTTTTTTAAATCACATGGTAAATGAATTAGAGGAATATTTAAGGATTTTAAATCATTTAAAAGAGGGGAAAATGCCACCCGTTTACCATGAACTTCATCATCACCTACTTTGGTTATTAGACGCAGCAGGTCATTCAGACGCTATATATTCAAATTTAGATGGTGTAGAAAAGAAATTAAGAGAGAAAAGTAAGACATTTAAAAAGGATTTTGAAGGTTTTTATCTCAAAGCAGTAGAGCTGGCAGGATATTTAAGAACCAATTTGACGACCTTTCCAGCTTTAACAAAAATGACAAATGATGCTCAATTAGAAATTAAGTTATTTCAAAATTTTTTAACAGAACTAGAAGAATTGGAACTAAGTAACCAGGCATTGGGAACTTTTGCACCGTTAATGGCTGATCATATGTACCGGGAAGAATGTTATTACCTAATGAAATTAGCGGAATCGGCAAACATTGAACCGCCAAATTGTGATCCTGCCAAACCAAGACTCAAGGAATAAAAAACGATTGTTGCTGCTAAGGTGTGTTCAGGGGGATAGTCTCCTGAACACCTTTTTGTGAGTATTATTTAAACTTCTAAAGGGAGGACTTCTGTTATAAGTAGAGATTCCTCCGAAAATATGCAATACAAATCTGTACTCATATTATGTATTAGAGCCTTTCGTATTAACAAACCTTCATAGCCCTGTTTGATAAGACTCTTGCGAAATTCTGTATTGGCTTCTTCTTTATTTAATAGAATAGAACCATCTTTCCAGGTAACGTTTCTTTTTTTTGCGCCTAAATAATCACAATAAACGTCACGTTCCCTCATAAACATATCATAAGATTCCTCTGTATTAGATTCATAAATTTTTAAATTTGGTTCATCTATATATACTTTATAGATATTGCCACTAACGGGTCTTTCGTTTTGGATTACCTTTGGTTCTCCACTCTCCCAGAACTCGCTCTTTGATTTTTCGATAACCGTCTTAGAACCAATTGCAAAAGGTTTTGCTGAATGAATATCCGAAGTAAACCAAAATCCAATGGTATTAATATCGTTACTTAAATTTTGGAATGCCGTTTCTATATTAAAAGTGTGAAATTTTCTTATTGACCCATGGTAAACAATCATTTTCAGAACCTCCACTATTAATATTCCCCAAATTTTAGATTAATTTCTTCGGTATAATTCTTTTACACTCTTTAGATAATATAACTGATTTACTAAAGGAGATGACAGAATGAAGACTAAGGATAATTTTAAAACAGGAGCAAAGGTAACAGCTGATAATCAGATTTACGGAACACCTAATAGCAATAGTAAAAATGGTACCGGTGACTCACCAAATGATAATGTCGGTAAGAATAAAAAGGGACTTGATCGTTAAGGAAGCAGCCAATTTATATTCGCTGTTTTTTTGAACAAAAGGTCAGGAATTGAATCCTTAATGAACACAAGAAGATTGCCAGGGGGATTGCCAGGGGGACGGTTCTCCCGGTCCAAAAGGCCGGGAGAACCGTCCCCTTGGTTTTTTATTGAAAAATAAGCATATAATAATATATTATCTAATAGTATTAGATAATTTTAAAAGGAGTTAAGTAATGGATTACAAAACGTTAGCGGAAGAACTTTTTCATATTATGACTAGGACAGCTAAATTGCCGTTTCAGAAAAAAGTAGACGATCTTTCTCATGGAGAGAGAAGAATATTAGGGTATCTAACTTTTGGAAAAAATGGAGTTCCGTCAGGTGATCTCAGTGAGAAGCTGGGTCTCACCACCCCTCGTGTTGCATCCGCCCTCAATAGTTTAGCCAAAAAAGGTTTTATTGAACGCAACAGGGATGAAAATGACAAACGAATGGTTATTGTCACGATAACGGAGACGGGTAAAAGCTTTATAATGGAAGAATATAATAAACTGATTTCGATGATGCAGCAAACACTTCAAAAACTTGGTGAAAAAGATGCTCAAGAATTAATTCGAATTATTAAACGAATTAAGGATATTACCAATGAAATGAATGATCAAGAATGCAGGCATGAATAAAGGGTCTGCCTTATTTTTATAAAAGTATCTAACACTATTAGGTTTATTGCAAATGGTTCACAGGAGGGATAAACATGTTGAAAATTTTTAAATATCTACAGAAAAAAGAATACCTGTTAATTATGTTTAGTTTGGTATTTATTGTGACACAGGTGTATCTTGATTTGAAGCTTCCTGATTATATGCATGAAATCACCATGCTTGTACAGACGGAAGGAAGTAAGATGAGCGATGTTCTCCTTCAAGGCGGATATATGCTTTTGTGTGCAGTTGGTAGTATGATCGCTTCTATCATTGTTGGTTTCTTCGCAGCTAAAGTCGCTGCCGGTTTTTCTGTTCGCCTTAGAGCGATGGTGTTCGAGAAGACGATGTCTTTTTCTATTGAAGAAATCAACGGCTTTTCAACAGCAAGTTTGATTACCCGATCAACAAATGATATCACCCAAATTCAACTACTTATTGCAATGGGACTACAAGTAATCGTAAAGGCCCCGATATTAGCTGTTTGGGCAGTTTTTAAGATTATGGGGAAAAGCTGGCAATGGTCGGCAGCTACAGGAATTGCTGTTTTATTCCTTGTTTTCATGCTGTGTATTCTTATTTTTGTTGCCATGCCAAAATTCAAAATTATTCAGAGTTTAACAGATAACTTGAATCGTGTAACAAGAGAAAACTTGTCAGGTATTCGTGTTGTTCATGCCTATAACGCTAGTAATTATCAGGAGAAGAAATTTGAAGAAGCCAACAGTGCGCTTACAAATACAAATCTCTTCACTAGCCGGGCGATGGCGATTATGATGCCGACTATGGGGATCATCATGTCAGGTATGGGTCTAGCAATCTATTGGATTGGTGCCTTCTTAATTAATGGAGCTGCACAAACGGATAAATTATCCTTGTTCTCGGATATGATTGTATTTTCGTCTTACGCCATGCAGGTTATTATGGCCTTTATGATGCTTTCATTTGTGTTTATCATGCTTCCACGTGCTTCTGTTTCTGCAAAACGTATTAAAGAAGTGCTTGATACCGAAGCAACAATCATTGATGGAAACGTGACAGAAGGGAAAACTGGTCTTTCTGGAGAAATTGAATTCCGAAATGTAAGTTTTAAATATCCTGATGCAGCACAGTATATCCTTCGAAGTATAAGTTTCACTGCTAGCAAAGGTGAAACGGTAGCATTTATTGGCTCAACAGGCAGTGGTAAAAGTACACTACTAAACCTAATTCCTCGCTATTTTGATGCAACAGAAGGGGAAGTGTTGGTGGATGGTGTGAATGTCAAACAATATACCCAGGATTCGTTACGCAAAAAAATCGGTTATGTATCGCAAAAAGCAGTGTTATTCAGCGGTACAGTTACTTCGAATGTTGCTTATGGGGACAATGGAAAAATTTCAGAAAATAAATCAGTTGTCAAAAAGGCCATTGATATTGCACAGGGAACTGAATTTGTTGAAAAGATGGAAGACCAGTATAACGGTGCTATTGCACAAGGCGGTACCAATATTTCTGGTGGCCAAAAACAAAGATTATCAATCGCAAGGGCAGTTTATAGAGACCCAGAAATTTATATTTTCGATGATTCATTCTCAGCGCTTGATTATAAGACCGATCGAGTACTGCGGTCCGAACTCAAAAAAGAGACAAAAGATGCCACTACATTAATTGTGGGTCAGCGTATCGGTACCATTAAGGATGCAGATCGGATCGTGGTACTTAACGAAGGGGAAGTAGTTGGCATTGGAACACATAATGAGTTGATGCAAAATTGCAGTGTTTATCAGGAGATTGCTTATTCTCAGTTGTCAAAGGAGGAGCTTGAAATTGGTTAAGGAGAAAATTGAAAATCGCATGAAAACCTCCCGTAGAAATGGAGAATCTGGTGGAAAAACCAAAGATTTTAAGAAAACGATAAAGCAGCTCATCTCCTATTGTAAGGTATATTTACCAGCTATCATCATTGCATTGATCCTTGCAATGGCAGGGGCTGTTTTCAGTATTATAGGACCGGATCTACTTAGTGAGATTACGGATTTGATTACAGAAGGAATGATGACGAGCATTGATCTTGATGCTGTTGTCAAGGTCGCAACACTTCTGGCAATCCTTTATGGCTTAGGGTTTGTATTTAACTATATACAAGGGTTCATTATGGCTACAGTCACGCAGCGTGTTTCAAAGAACTTACGAAGTGATCTTTCTACCAAAATTAACCGTTTACCATTAAAATACTTTGATGCAACAAGTACCGGAGACGTCCTTAGTCGTGTTACGAACGATGTAGATATGATTGGTCAAACGATGAATCAAAGTTTAAGTACTCTTGTTTCAGCAATAACCATGTTTCTTGGCACGCTCATCATGATGTTCTACACCAATTGGATCATGGCCATAGCAGCAATATCGTCTACTATAGTTGGGTTTGGTTTAATGACCTTCATTATCTCCAAATCGCAAAAATACTTTGCTCAGCAGCAAAAAGAGCTAGGAAAATTGAATGGTCATATAGAAGAAATTTATTCCGGCCACAATGTAGTGAAGGTTTATAACGGAGAGAAAGAAGCAAGGGAAACCTTCCATGAGATTAACACGAGACTATATACGAGCGCATGGAAATCTCAATTCATGTCAGGGCTTATGATGCCATTAATGATGTTTGTTGGTAATTTTGGCTTTGTCGTTGTTTGTATTGTTGGGGCAGTTCTTGCCGTGAATAATATGATTTCATTTGGTGTGATTGTTGCCTTTATGCTTTATATCCGTCTGTTTACCCAGCCGCTTACCCAGCTTGCTCAGGCAGCTACAAACCTCCAGTCAACAGCAGCTGCTAGTGAACGTGTTTTTGAATTTCTCGCTGAAGAAGAAGTTGCAAATGAAAGTGATAAAAAGGAAAAGCTTGAAAGTGCAGTTGGTGATGTCGAGTTTAAGAATGTACGCTTTGGCTATAGTGAAGATAAAATGGTCATCAATAACTTTTCAGCAACAGCTAAGGCAGGGGAAAAAGTGGCGATTGTCGGGCCTACAGGTGCTGGGAAGACAACCTTGGTTAACCTCCTAATGCGTTTCTATGAATACAACGGTGGTGAAATACTGATTGATGGTGTTCCAATCAATACATTAACTCGGGAAAACATTCATGGTCTATTTAGTATGGTGCTACAAGATACCTGGCTTTTCGAAGGAACGATTCGTGAAAATATTGTTTATTCAAGAGATGAGGTAAGTGATGAAGAGGTAGAGGCTGCCTGCAAATCAGTGGGGCTGCACCACTTTATTAAAACCCTGCCAATGGGATATGATACGATTCTCGACAATAAAGCAAATCTTTCAGCTGGGCAAAAACAGCTTATTACCATTGCAAGGGCGATGATTGATAATAAACCATTACTAATTTTAGATGAGGCGACAAGTTCGGTGGATACTCGAACAGAAGTATTGATTCAACGGGCAATGGATAAATTAACTGTCGGAAAAACTTCATTTGTCATTGCTCACCGACTTTCTACTATTAAAAATGCAGACTTAATCCTTGTGATGAAGGATGGAGACATAATTGAAAGTGGAAATCATGAAGAACTACTTTCGAAAAATGGTTTTTATGCTGAGCTTTATAATAGTCAGTTTGAAAATGCATCCTAATATGTATCTATAAAAAGATAAAAAAATCGCCGGAGAAAAATTTTTCTCCGGCGATTTTTTTATGGACTTATTTATGATATATACCCTTACCCCTTCATATTATTTATTAATTAACAAAGGGATAATGGGGGGATTTCGATGGATATCCATAATTGTCCGGTATGTATGGCATTAAGAATGTTCGAGGATGGTAGATGTACAAATTGTGGGTATTGTTCCAGTATTAGAGCATCAATAAATGAACTGTATTCTCAAAAAAAGAATAAGAAATACCAAGAATACGAGACAATAAAAAGGGTAGGGGAAAAAAGGATTAGTTTAGTGAGGTCATTAAAACGGTAAGGGGAAGGGGAGTTAAAGATGTCTCCCCCTCATAGAAATTTAAGCAACTGTCCTTTGCGGTATACTAGATTTTGAAACTTTAAATCTGTCCCTAGCAATAGTATAGAATTTTGAAATGATTAGTAGAAACAAAAATACAATCAGTGCTGCCACCTGGGCAGGGGATTGTTTTTCCGTCGTAGTCTCAAAGGAATTTGTGCTTTCGCCTATTGTGTTGTGTGCTGTTACAAAATACGAATACGTGTTGCCAGTATAGCGCTTTGCACTTTTATCCAGAAAGTTTGTCGCAGTTAGATTTTCTGCGATAGGTTTGTAATCACTGCTCACTCCAAATCCATTAACCTTCTTGCGGTAGACTGTATAGGAGGTTGCACCAAATGATGGATTCCAGGTAAGTGAAACTGAATCTGTATTACTTCTGTTTGCCATCATTCCACTTGGTTTGGCTGGGGTAGTTGTTAGTTCAGTATGAAAGGAATAGATGCCGACCTGAGTTTCCTTGCCACCTGACACAGATGATACCCTCCAGTAGTAACGTGTATCCTCACCAAGTTCCTCTACATTTACAGTTGGGATAGAAACGATTTGATCAAAGATTATATTTTTCATGCTTGAATCTGTTGCTATCTGTAGGTGATAACTTTCAGCACCGGAATGTGTGCCCCATTTGAACGTCAGATTGGCGGGATTAACCTCAATTGCACCGCTTTTCGGCGAAACTGTAAGGGAAGAAGCTGGAACTACATGAATCATACGAGAAGCATGCGTAGGAAGATTTGCTGTGAAACCTTCTTCCATTCCTCCTAAATCTTGATGGCTCCACAAATCACGTACGAAAGCTGAGCCCTTAATTCCTAGATCTTTCCATTTGACGCTTACATTTTTTGTAGAAGAGCCGGTATTAAAGAGTGCTAGATTGTACGAACCGTCTGGAAGGGATTGATAGAATACTTGAGAGTCCGTTTCTTTGTATAAACGTTTTCCTGCCACACCACTTTGGTTTACTCCAATTATCTCGTCATTTGTTAAAAGATTAACCCCATAATCATCCAGCTTTAACAGGTCATTTCCAATTACAAACTGAGATGCGGCAATCGCCCATAGTGATACGTAAGAACGTTTTTCATCATTCGTAATCCCATCCTTACTTCCGTTTGCGACATTTAGTGAATCAAAGTCATTCCAGCCACCTGGCTGAGCATGTTGCTGCCACTCTGCGGCGTCATCAAACCTTCTCGATATCTTTTTCCAAGAGACAAGGTAAGGCGTTCCATAGGCTTCCACATCGTGATCAGTCCGCCATCCATTGGATAAGTTTTTCCAGGAATCAAAGTGGTTGATATCAAGGTTGTTAGACAACTCCACATGAATCGGTCTGCCGGTTTTCTTCAATGCTTTAGCCCATACCTCAACATCTGCTATATCTTGGTTCCGAACACCATCAATTTTCAGGTAATCAATTCCATAGGAAGCAAACAGCCTAGCCCAGGAATCAATATATTCCTGCGCCCCGGGCTTTGAATAATCAATGGCATACATTTTGTCAAAATTAAAATTTTTCTTTTCGTCTTTGCTAAGATCCACGATATCTTTTGCGTGGTACGGAGTTCCTTCAATCGGAGTATTTTGATCTACCGCTGCTTTTGGAATACCAAGGGTAACATAGTGGCCGAACTTCAAACCCTTATTATGGATATAGTCCCCAAGAGCTTTCATACCATTTGGGAATTTCTTTGGGTCTACCGCCCATCTGCCATATTCATCAACGGTAGTCCTCCAATCCAACATATAATAATCATCAAGGTTAACATATTCATATCCGTGCGACTTAAATTTCGATGCCATTACATCAGCAGCGGCCTTGATTTTTTCCTCTGTTGGCTTTTTACGAATGGAACTCCAGCTGCTCCAGCCCATAAATGGACGGTCTGCCAGCTCATTATAAGAAGATGCACTCGCTTCTTGTGGAGTTATGATGGAAACGGTAAAAATACCAGTTAACAGTATTGAGCTGGAAACTATAGTCGAGATTACTTTTTTCAGCATAAATGCCTCCTCAAAATAGTATGAAACTTGAAAAATTAGAAATTAAGTCATTAGTACTATATTAATATAGAAAACTCTAAATATTAATGAGTAATATGTTCCAGCTAAAATTGCATTCTTTGATACAGGGGGAGAATGTGGTACTCCATCACTCCCAATAAAAAAGTGCCAGGCACCCCAAAATTTCTGGAAGGTTCCTTGCACTTCTTTTTACTACATGTGACCTCTACACCCGGACTGCTAATCCTAAGAGGCAGATTCCAATTCCAACGATGTAGACTTTTTCTTCTTCTTAGAATGAGATATCTTCAGATTTCCTGCTACAATTCCACCCAATATTAAAACAACCCCAAGCCATTGGGACATACTTACGTGTTCTGATAAGACTATCGAGGATAATATTACAGCTATTGGAAGTTCAGAGGACGTTAAAATGGTCCCAAGACCTGGTCCAACATGTGGCATCCCGATGGTAAATAAAATCGGCGGCAAGACAACTCCTAGTAGGCCAAGATAAAAACCGTATGGTGCAATTTCCATTAAAACTGGTAATTGCAGCAACCCTGTTGGCGGACTAAGGATAAAAACAGTAATCATACCACCAGTGGTAAATAGGGCACTCTTTTGCACCACTGGTGTATCTTTTTCAACAGAACTGCTAACAAAGATAAAAGTGGTATAGGTCAAAGCGGAAAGCATTCCCCATCCGATTCCTTGCCAAGTTATGTCTCCAAGGCCCACTCCAATAATTCCAGACGCAAAAATGGAACCAATAATTAGAATACCAATGGAAACAATTTTTCCAAGTGTTGGTGGCTTTTTATAAAATACCCACTCAAATAAGCTACCAATCCAGACGAATTGAAATAAAAAGATAATCGCAAGCGAAGCGTTAAGTGATTGCAGTGATTGGTAATAAAATAGACTTGTTAAACCAAGTGGAATACCTGATATAAGTAATTTGCCTATTTTCGGCAGTGTCAGTTTTTTCTTTTTTGAAAAAAGAGCTGCTATCCAGATTAAAAGAGTCCCCATTAAGAATTGGCTTCCTGTCACCTCGCTGCTAGTAAAGCCAGCGGAATATGCAAGCTTTACAAAAGTTGACAAGGCTCCGTAACAGCAGCCTCCTATTAAAACAATTAGTGCGTATTGCCAGGTTTTCATGTTTTTTACCCCTTTCATTCTAAAAAAACAAACAAAAAAGCCACACAGCTATATAAGAGCTGTGTGGCGAAAATAGAGATTTCTCTAGAAAAGTCCACAAACAATGTTTTTTTTATTTCAATTGACCTAAGCCATCATAAATGAAAACAAAACGAATGTCAATGAAAAAAGAGTTTGGTTATGAATAAAAAAACTTGTTAAGGATAGTAAAGTCAATTTGATTTCATAACAAAAACGGAACTTGAGGGTGAAAGCTGTGCGTACTACAGGATTTCTAATCTTTATATTTATAAGTACAATCTCCCTAGTTGTTCTTTTAGACATAGTACAAGGCCATGATTTATACGAAGCTTGGTTTAGTCTAAGTAAATTATTAAAGGTAGGGAAAGGCGAAGATTATTTTCTTATTTTGATTTGTTTCATAATATTTGTTCTGCTAATTCTTAATACAATCCGAAAAAGGAAATAACTTCTTCAAAATTCAATTCATCACATTTTTTATTTTTCCCTTAATTAAGACAGTGAATAGTAATAAAAGAGGGATGACAATTTGTAAAGGAATATGAAGCATATATGGAACAATTTGTAGTCCTTCGTCTAAGTGACTTTGGTAACTAGGAGCAATCATAATGGACGTTAGTAATATGATTCCTCCTACTGAATAATTGGATACTTTTGTTGATTTAAGCCTTAATTTCGTATTTTGAATTCTAGATCGAACCAATGATATGTTTGTACTAAGATTCTCTGTAAAGCTATCCTTCGGACCTTTAATAACGGTTTGTGTAGTCGGTTCCGTAATCGATCGGGATTGAATTTTTTTAGTACCTAGAGTGATTGCTTTTGAAGAATCATCGATAAAAATAACTGTATTGCCTGCCAAAATGCTATCTAATAACTCTGACCAATCTAAGATAAACTTGATAGAGGGCACAGAAATAATTTGAACCATTTTATCAGCTATATCATTCACTGTTTTAAAAGAAGGGGTTTCTTTATGAAGTTGTATAATCGGGCTGATTACATTTTCATTTATGCTTTGTTCATCAACGATTCCTTCAATATGTAAAATTGCTACATTTTTAGTGGCAACGCTTAGTCTTCTGATTGATAAATCATCGCTATTTCCGAATTCAATTTCTAGTCTTTTAATATTTTCCTCTACGTTCTCGCTAAGTGGAATTAGATGATAGTGATTCTGATCAGGCATGGTAAATTCCCCTTTCGAGAAAAATTTTCTAAACAATATTATTTTTTCCAGTAATATCTTTATTATGTTTAATAAATAAAAAAGACTTAACCCCGTGGTTAAGTCCTTTAAATATATTTAAATTTGCTTCGTTCTCCTTAAAGAAAAGTTGGATATAGCGAGTTTATTCCTTTCCTTATTATTTTTTTATATCTATTCAATCGAGAAGGATTATCCTAATAATCCTTATGTTTCGATTTGTTTTCAGGTATGAAATTGTCTATTCCTTTTTGATATGAGCCTTTAGCCTCCCCTCATGATAAAAATGGGTTGGTTGTGATCACCTGGACCGATAAAGTCTAATGCGGCAGGAGAGAATACCATAACTTTTCTTTTAACGCCCTCCAAAAACATTCGGATTGGATCTATAACTTCAGTATCCTGAAAGACAAAGCCTCCAAAGAATATCTTCTTTTTGGCCCTCCTTCCGAAGACAATCATATTTTTCTTCTTAACTGTTTTAACAATGACACTTTCTTTCGACTCCTCATGAAATTGCAATGTTACTTTCTCTGTTTGTAAAACTTCTTCTTCAATCGAAGCGGCTATTCCAATTTCACGTTTATTTAAGACTAAGACGAAGTCATATCCTGTTTCTGTTTTCTTTTGAACAACAGACACTTCATCTGTAATCAACATGACGAAATCTTCGGATTCTTTCGTGGGTGAGTCTGGAGAGATTTCTTTTTTCTTGATGACTCGAAAAAATACTTTAGCTCCAATTTCTTCATCTGTGAAGTCAAAGGGGTTTATACTCTGTGTGCGTACAAGGTATAAATTATTAACCTTCTCTTTGCTGTTTAATTGGACACATAATGCAATATCTTCATTCACCACCTTTTCCTCTTCGTTCGAGAGCATAGGGACATTCATTTTCATTCCTGGAAATTGAACGAAGATGTAGCTGAAGTTTTTCCTAGGCTGTACATCCAGAAGTCTCATAAACTCACAACCTTTCCGATAAGTTACAAGATTATTATCCTGTAAATGTATAATTCAATACTCTTTCTTACTTTCCTGTTTGAGTATGATGAGTTTTCATCGTCACTTTCTTATGAAATGCGATGGTTCCTCCCTATAATTGAGTATTTATGAGCAATTCTACTAGCGAAAAACAAAGAATGGAAAGTATTTGTCGTTTAATTCAACATTTCCCTATTACTTAATAATCTGTACTCCCATTTAGGATTAACAGAAAGTAAACAATAAATGAATTTCATCTATTTTACACGATTGATCATTAGTAGAAGTTAGAATGAAATTAATAATACTTATTTGAGGGAAAATTTATATATGTAATTTACATATATGGATAAAATGAGTTATTATATATGTAAATTACATATAGGAGTAAAATTATACATTAGATCCTAAAAGTTTATCATTATTTTAAGAATGGAGGCATTTTTGTGAGTGAGAAAGAAGAAATTTTGATTTATAAAACATCCAATATTCTTAGGAAAGATACGAGCATGATGAAGTTAAACGATATTATTGAGGAACTAGTACGAATTATTGAATCCAAAACAAAAGAAAAATGATAGCTTGATTATGACAATGTAAAGATAAGAGCGATTCTCATTCGAGAGTGCTCTTTTAATTAACTGGATCCATGATGAGGTGAAGGGAGAAGCTTTGCTGATATAAGTCTAGATATAGACTATACATTGTAGTTCGGGCTAAGGACATGATTATTTCCAACGGTGAAAATGTATACTCTGCTGAAGTTAAAAAATGTGCTGTACAAGCATTCGCAAGTGTTGGAGTGCGCAGTCATTGGAATTGGAGTACCTGACGCAAAATGGGGAGAAGCGGTGAAAAAGCAGTAGTAGTACTGAAAACAGTGAATAGTGTGAACGAGCCATAAAATCAGCTTAATATTAATATCTTTCCTAAATAGTCAAATAATAGACAAAATAATAAATTTTATGCATATTATTGTTTGACTTATCATTACTTATATGTGTAAAATACACCTATAGTAATTTTGCTGATTATGTTGGTAAAGCGTACTTAAAGAGTTATGCTAGACAACTCGAGCTATACCAATCTATGCTCTATCAATTATTTAAAAGGTATTTTAGTTTTCTTGAGCTCTACATACCTCCGTTTCATAGCGAGGATAAAATAGAGAAATTTAAAAAGTAAATGAGGAGGAACGAAGATGGTACAAAATGTGATGCATAAAAAAGAAGAAGTCCTAAAAAAGGAAGTTAAAAAAGTTGAGGTACCGAAAGTAGAGGTTCCAAAAGTAGAGAAGCAAAATGAACCAAGCTATGTTACGGATTCATTTATTGAAACGTTTTGGGATCAATTTGAAGGTGCAGTATCTCGTACAAGAGATTATAGAGAAGAAAGCCAGGAACTTTACTTAAACGCTATAAAAGAAACAACAAAGTTCAATGGATTATATAGCAAAACTTTACTGGGTCTTTTTAATCAAGCAACAAAATTAAATGGCGATTTGAGTAAAGGGTTATTCCAAAACAACATTTTTAAAACAAATGAATCAACTCATGAAGTGACTGAATCTTTAAAAAGTCAAGTAAGTGAAGCAACTAGTAAATTAGAGGAGCTTTATTTAACTCCAATTAACTCAGCCTTAGATTTAATTGAAAGTACTGAGAAGCTTTTTGAACAAAATAGCGTGGCATTCATTGAATATACAAATGAAGCAATGAATTCTTGGGAAGATGTCACAGACAATTATTTAAAACAAGCTCGAAAAACTCATCAAAATATTGCGCATCTATTTGAAGATAGCGTGCGTGTACTTACTGCTTCAAGTAAATAATGTAAATATCTAAAGGATTCTTTAATGGATGAGCCCTTCTTTGTTAATAAAAATCCTATATCACACAAAAAAGCAGCTATGCCTTCAAGGCATGCTGCTTTTTTAATTTCTTAATTGCTGATGACATTTTACAACGGAGAATTCCCTCTTATGGGTCATAGTTCATCTGTAGGCGGTGTTTTTATTAATAGGCTTTAAAAGTAATATTTTTTATTTTGATGTCTACCTGTTTCTCATATTGAGAGACAGGTAGTTTTATTTTTTACTCTTTGAGCTGTTCTTTGAATTCTTAAATACCTTAATAAAGCATCATAATCCATGAAAGATGATGGGGAAATCCATTGTGATTGGTTGAAGGGTACGTTATTCTAAGCATATTCCTTTATGAAGGAGGGGGTATGATGATAAATAAACCTATCTTTAAGGAACATTTTGTTCTACATAAATGGAGTTATTTGCTTGGAACGATCCTTTTAACCTTCTCCCTTGTTTTGCAATTATTTGTTCCCGTTTTATTAAAAAAGTTCACAGATGGGCTCCAAAATGAATCTATTTATGTTTCGGATTTATGGGAGTTGTCACTAATGTTTATCATTGTCGGGATTGGAGCTTTTCTCTTTCGGTCGAGTGGCCGAATTTATATATTCAAGATGTCAAGAATCTTAGAGCGGGACTTACGGACTTCATTGTTTTCACATTGGGAGAGATTGCAGGCTGAATATTATCAAAACCAGCGAATTGGTAATTTGATGGCGCATGCCGTAAATGATGTCAATATTATGAGGCAGATTGTCATGCAGGGATATTTTCAGATGGTGGAAGCGGCTGTATTAATTTCGATCTCTGTATTCATGATGGCTAGTACGATTCATCTTTATTTAACGTTACTGGTCCTATTACCTTTACCAGGATTAACGTATATCGCCTATCGTTTCCGGTCCAAAATTCAAATGCATTCCCTAAAAGTACAAGAAGCAATAGGGACATTGACCAGCCGAGTTCAAGAATTTTGTTCGGGAATCAGTGTTATCAAAACTTATATTCAAGAGCAAGAAGAACGAAAAAAGTTTACAAATGATAATCAGTCCAATGTCGAGGTTAACAAACAGTTAATTGTTTCAAATTCGCTTTTCACCTCATTAAGTCAAGGAATTGTCGGACTAAGTTATTTGATTTCTATTGTATTTGGTTCCATTTTAGTAATGAAAAGTGCCATTTCTCTTGGAGACTTTGTTGCTTTTAATACGTATTTATCTTTGTTGATCGCCCCCATTGAAAACATAGGGAAGGTCATTAATCTCCTGCAGCAGGGAAAAGCCGCAGATAACCGAATTCGTCATGTATTATCTACGGAACCGGCTATTAAAGATGAAGAAGGGCTTACCCCTATAACATCACTTCAAGGTGAAATTAGAATTAAAAATTTATCTTTTAAATACCATAGAAGTAAACAGTACGCATTAAAGAATATTAACATTACCATCCCCAAAGGAACTAGTTTAGCCATTGTCGGGAAAGTAGGCAGCGGAAAATCAACCTTAGTCAATTTACTCTTACGTTTATATAATCCTCCCAAAAATTCAATCTTCGTTGATGAACAGGATATCCGTGATGTTCCATTAAATACACTTCGTACATCGGTTGCATATGTCCCACAAGACAATTTTTTATTTTCCTCAACCATTAAAGAGAATATAGCCTTTGACCCAAATCCTTATCGAGATGATCAAGTCGTTCATGCTGCAAAGCAAGCTCACATTTATGATGATATTATGGAACTTCCTCATAATTTTGAGACCGAATTAGGAGAAAGAGGGCTTTCCTTATCAGGTGGACAACGGCAGCGTGTCAGTATTGCAAGAGCATTGATCAAACCTTCTCCGATCATTATTTTTGATGACAGCCTTTCAGCCGTTGATTCTAAGACGGAATCCATCATTTTAACCACATTGCGAACCGAAATGAAAAGTCGAACCTCCATCATTATTAGTCATCGAATTTCTACGATACAAGAAGCGGATCAAATCATTGTGTTGGACCAAGGGGAATTAGTGGAAAGTGGCACACATCAATCCCTTGTAAAGAAGAATGGAATTTATAAAAAAATGTTTGCCCAGCAAACAACGGATTTTTCATCTGCTCATTCAACGTTTCCACCACTTAACGGAAGAAAGATCCTCATAAAGAAAAGGAGGGGGTAATCATTCGGAAAATAAAAGAGGGAATGCATCCCCCCATAGGCGATCGTCAATTATTAAAGGGTATGCTGACGTTTGCGAAGCCATATAGGAAACACATTTTATATGCGCTTCTGCTGACATTCTTTATTGTCATAGCAAGCTTAGCTCAGCCATTTATTATTAAGGTGGCCATTGACTCTTACATCAAGATGAACGATTACCAAGGGCTGATGTATTTAGGTATTATCTATTTCATATTGATTATGGTTTCTTCTATTTGTACGTATTTTCAAAATAATATTCTTCAATTTACAGGGCAGTATGTAATATTTGATTTTCGGCAGGCAATTTTTAAGCATTTTTCCCTGATGCAAATGAGTTTCTTTAGAAAAAATCCCATTGGGAGGTTAGTAACAAGGATTACCCATGATGTGGAAGCCCTAAATCAGCTTTACTCACAAGTAATTGTGAACTTAGTAAAAGAAGTACTGATTCTCATTGGAATCATTATCCTAATGTTATATATGAGTGTAAAACTTACCCTGATCTGCTTCTTAGTCATACCAGTTATTGCAATCGTTACTTTTTATTTTAAAACGGTATTGCGCAAAACACAGAGAAATCTTCGGACGATTCTTTCGAAGCTTCTTTCCTACCTAACTGAGAATCTTTCAGGTATGAGTGTCATTCAACTATTTGCCCGCGAAGGGAAACAGTTGGATCGGTTTAATGAATTAAATGAGGAGCATTATCGGGCCGGCATGCATCAAACCGTAGTTAATTCTATCTTTAACCCTTCAATCGGTCTTTTCGGAAACATTTCGCTCGCGCTTTTAGTTTGGTATGGAGGGAGAAGTGTATTAGATAGTAGTATTACCTTTGGTACGGTGTATGCCTTTACACATTATGTCAGACAGTTTTTTGAACCGCTCAGAGGATTAGCAGACAGATTCAACCAAATACAAGCTGCACTTGCATCAGCAGAACGAATATTTGAAACCTTAGAAACGAAACCAACTATATTAAATCCTGATCATCCTATGAAACTTCCAGAAAAAGTTCAGGGCAACATCGTTTTTCAAAATGTTTGGTTTGCTTATCAGCATGAAGAGTGGGTATTAAAGGATGTCCATTTTAGAATCAATCAAGGAGAAACAGTAGGTGTTGTCGGTGCGACAGGTGCCGGCAAAAGTTCGATTATTCAACTCATCAACCGGTTTTATGATAATCAAAAGGGGACGATCAGTCTTGATGGAATAAATATTAAAGAGGTTCATTTAAACGACCTCAGGAAGCACATTGGAATTATTCAACAAGATGCCTTTGTCTTTTCGGGGACTGTCTTTGACAATATTCGCTTGAATCATAAACATGTAAGTGATGAAGAAATCATAAAAGCGGCGAAGGCTGTAAATGTCGATTCTTTTTTTAGAATGCTGCCTCAAGGATATGAAACCATGCTGGGAGAGGAAGGAACCGTGTTGTCGGCGGGACAAAAGCAGCTGCTCTCCTTTTTAAGAGCCATGATTGCGGACAATGATGTACTTATCCTTGATGAAGCGACCGCCAATATTGATACAGAAACAGAACAAGCGGTTCAAGATACCTTAAAAGAGATGTCAAAGAACCGAACAACCATTATCATCGCACATCGTCTTTCAACCATCCAGTTTGCAGATAAAATCATTGTTTTAGATAAAGGGAGAATTGTAGAAATAGGGAATCACCTACAGCTATTAAGAAACCAATCCATGTACTATCAATTATGCATGAATCAGACCAAAGGCAAGCAGGTAAAGGTTAAAGTATAAAATAGCTAAAATATATAAAAAGGATGGTTAATCTTGAGATTAAACCATCCTTTGTTATTGTCCTGCCAATTTTTGTTCATCACTGAACTGAGTTGGGGAGACTCCGACTATTTTTTTGAAAATCCGACTAAAATACAGTTCATCCTCATACCCAACATTTTGACTCACTTCTTTGATTCTTATTTCAGAATGGGCAAGCAGTTCCTTTGCTCGATCAATCCTTAGATGGGTTAAATATTCAATCGGACTGTATCCAGTGAATTTTTTAAAAAGTCTAGAGTAATGACTTTTACTTAAGCCTGCCATTTTTGATAAATCTGATAAGTTTATTACCTGATGATAATGATGACCTATGTAATCAATCGTTTCCTCAATCACTTGTCTTGTATCCTTAGAGATCGTTTGAACATGAAAGTCCTGTATTAAGGTTAGTAATAGTTCTTGGAATAATATTTTTTGTTTAAATGCTATCGTTGCACCTCTTCGTTTAGATAAAGAGTTGATTTCATCTAATAGGAGGATAACTCCTGAGCTGTTTTTAATTGTATATACTCCATGTAATGGAAAAGATATTTCCTGTGGAAGTTTGAAATGCCATTGCTCTTTTTTCTCAAATGCCGCTGCATGAGTAAATCGTATAAAATAAAACTCAAGAGGATTAGAAGGGCAAGTTTTTTTGTCGCAGATCATTCCAGGCGTAAAAACTATCAGTTTTCCTGGCGAAAGGTCACTTTTTTTCCCATTGATCATGACTTCTCCAGTTCCTTTTGTAATAAACCAAAGAGAATGATTGAGGGTTCTTTTTCCCTTTTTACTCCAATTTGGAGGACAGGCTTTATAACCTGCTAATAATAAGGAAAATGTTAACTCATTTAGTTTAGATGTTAGACTACCAAGATCCATACACAAAGAACCTCATCCTTTACTGATAGATAGCTATTTTAAATTATTTATACGCAATAACTACAAGAATAATGATAAAGGAACCTTGAAATAATAGATTTTGAGCCTACTTTCTTTTTTGGGAATATCAAAAAAGGAAAGTAGGTTTTTTTAACGGGTTCCGTTAACTATCGCAAACATTAAAAATGTAATACAAAATGACCTTCAAATTGTATGGTAATTTGAAGGTCTATTTTTGTTGATATTAAGGGATTTCGATAATTATTTTGGGAGAATTTGTGGTGCAATTTGTATATTAAAATGTGGGGGTACAATAGCCAGTGTACCGCAGCAATATACTCTTCATTTTTACTTTCAAATTGATATACAGAAGGTGTTTTTTTATTTAGGGTTAGACTCTGTTATAACTGAATGTTGATTTCACTGTATATGAAAAATAAACGGAAAAATTCCGGCTAAATTGGGAAATACCCATATTTCCTTTAAAATAAGGGAAGTTTTTCCGGTTATAGTATCCAAATCTTTGGATTTTGTCTTATATAGAGCAGTTAATCGGAATATCTCCGCTTATATTTGCTTCTTAAGCTTCCTATATATACATTAGCAGGAAATTCTCCGCCTAATAATACTCATACCTTCACGAAATCGGCACGGAGAAGGCGGAAATGGTTTACAAACTTTGTAATTCGTAATCCGAAGAATTAGGAATTACAACAGAAGTAGCAAGGGGATAAACCCTTGCTATTTCTAATATTTTCTAATCTCTTTAGCCTTACAAATTGCCCTACATTTTAAAGTGCAAAAAGAATTACATTTTGGTTTGCATTTTCCTGTGCAAATTGACGTTTTGCGATAGGAAACGGAACCCGTTAGGTTTTTTTATAGTTATTAATTAATCATTATAGTGTTTTATACTTTATATCATTTTTCAACCATTTGAACTTTAGAAAGCAGAGGCCTGCTGTTTTTCCAAATCACGCTAACTGGAAGCTCGAAAAATTGGGAAAGCCGTTCACTCGTGATTAACTCATTTGTGTCTCCAGAGGCAAAAACTTGTCCCTCTTTCAGTAGGAATGTTTTATTGAAGACTGGCAAGATTTCTTCCACATGATGGGTGACATAAATCATGGTGGGTGAATTGGGACTTTTCGCAATTTCTTCAATAGATTCTAACAATTTTTCCCGTGCAATAAAATCTAATCCATATGTAGGCTCGTCGAGAATTAGTAATGGAGGATCTGCCATTAGTGCACGAGCAATGAGCACTCGTTGTTTCTCCCCTTGGGAGAGAGTTTCGTAATTTCTATTTGCATAATCGATGCATCCAAGGTTTTTGAGTAATGTAATTGCCTTGTTTCTTATCTCATCTGTAGGTGTTTCGTAAAGACCTATGGAAGCAAATGCACCGCTTAAAACAACTTCAAATGCATTATCATCCTGGTAGAATTTTTGTTGAAGGGATGAGGAAACAAATCCAATTTGTTTCCGAAGTCGTTCCGCAAGATAGGTCTTCCCAAATTCCATACCCAAAACACTAATTTTCCCCTTTGTCGGGAAGGTGTATGCATTCAGTAAATTTAAAATAGATGTTTTCCCAGCTCCGTTTAGACCGAATAATATCCAGTTTTGTCCATTTTCAATCTGCCAATTAACATCCTGTAAAATCCATTTTTCTCCCCGTCTCAAAAAGAGATTTTCTATTTGAAGAACCAAATTCTATTCCCCCCTATAAATTTCTTTACCAGATTTCCCTTATAATCAAGTTGTGGTAGTTAGTTTTCTTAATAATAACATAATTCACCAATTCGCTTGTTAGTTAGACTCCCTGGCATAATAGAAGTGGTATATTCTATGTTTTTGATAATCGATTAATCCCTAGTTTCAAAAACAGAATGAGACCTGGATTTCAGGTCTCATTTGTTTAACTTCATATTTAGTTTTATCTCTTTTACCTTCTGATATTGTTCATCAGGCCACCAAGCGCCGCAATCGTCTGTTACAATACATGCCGCACATTTTTGTAAGTCGTAGACAATCATTCCAGTAATGGGAGGGGAATAGAGATGGAGAGTCACCATATCTGTATGGTTAGAGGCTTTCATTTTATGGACAGCCTTTTTGGGTGTATAAAAATATTGACCTTTATGATGGTACTGATAGAACAATTCTTTAGGTAAGCTATTTCCTTTAACTTCATAAACAGAATTAAGGGAAGTGCCGGAAATCACTTGTATCCAGCCGTGGGAATTACCATGATCATGAGGGGCACACTCCAACTGAGACCAATTCATGACAAGCAGTTCGACTTCATCGTTTTTATATAGAAGCTTTCGATTGTAAGGCTTTCCTTCAGAGGGTTCTGGCAATTGTGTAAGATCATCAAGTTTCATATCAATTTGTAACAATGCATCCTTTAGATCGGCTTTAGATGGACTTTTTAAGGAATCTAAAACATTCTTAATCTTAGCTGTTAAAGTCATAAAGCTTCTCCTCCTATATCCGTCATTTCTTTAAGAAGCGCAACAATATAGGTACAAGCTGATCATTAACGATAACCACTCCTATTATAATTATGATTCCGCCTATCACACTTATGAGTAAAACCTTTTCCTGTAAGAGTAAAACAGCAGCAACTAAAGTCGCGATAGGCTCCAAATATAAAAACATCGAAACTTTTGAAGCCTCTAAAACTTCAAGTGCTTTTCCCCAATACCAATAAGCAATTCCTGATACAAAGACACCAAGAAACAACAAATGGGCCCACTCCGAATGGTCCAGCAAGGTTAGGTTTTCCCATCCTCTGTTTCGTATAATAAAAGGTGTAGTTAAAATCAAACCTAATAAACACATATAAAACGTTACAACAAGAGGAGGATAAGGAATTTTCAAACTTTTTAGGAGTACTGAATAAACTGCCCAATTCAACGTGCTGAGAATCATCAGCAGGAAGCCGATATTCATGGCGAATTGAATGGATTGTCCACTTCGTGTCGAGGTAACAATAAGGACTCCAGTTACCGCAAGCACCATTCCAACAGCCTTTGTGATGTTCATCTTTTCATGCAAAAACAGGAGCGAAAGAATAACTGTAAAGATGGGGGAGAACGAAATGAGCCAACCTGCAGCAGAAGCGTTGATCGTTAACAATGCTGTTGCCTGGAGGACCTGATGAACAAATACTCCAAGAATCCCTAAAACCATTAAATGAGGAACATATTTAATGGAGATATATAGCCGATGACGCTGCAATAATAAAAGCAACAAAAGAAATAATGCTCCTATTCCAAAGCGTATAACGAGTAACGAAAAGGGGTCTAGCTTTTCTAGCACAGCCTTGGTCGATACAAATGAAACTCCCCAAACACTAATCGACATTAACGCATACAGCGAAGCGGTTAACCTCGGTCTATTAAAAGTCATGACTGAGCAATCCCTTTCGGTTAAAAGATAGTTATTTCATTTTATGCTTGTCCTAGGCCAACAATCAAAGTTATTTTTATTTAATTTGAATAAAAAGCTTTTGAGCATATGATATTTTTCTTTTTAGGGAAAAACTAACGGTAAGAGATGTAATAATTTTATCCGAATCGGGAGATTGTATTATACAAAAGTGGAATAATCAGGAGGATAACGTATGAGAAGAATTAATCCTGGCTCCGTCAATTCTTACATTAGATATGGGAATGTGAAAATACCAAAGAGCATTCAAAGTGAGTGCCCAGAGTGCCGAAATACTACTGAGTTTGTGATTAATGCTAACTTCCAAAGCAGTAAGAATGGATTGTTAACGGAGTCTAGTTGTCCTACATGTAAAAAATCTACCGTTTTTATTATTATGACGAAGGATGGTCACGATGAAGGAGAAAACGCAGATACCTATATCTATGATGTCCAAGCGTCAAAACATCTCATTAATCATATCGAAAGTCTGCCTAATATACCTAAAGACCTTATCAGGGCTTATCGCTCAGCGATTAATGTCCATCAAACACGAGAAAATTCAGCAACTGCCGTAATGTCCAAACGTGTAATTGAAAGTATCCTGAAACATTTTCTTAAAGAAAAAAGTAAAGGTCAACCTTTATCACAACAACTAGAAATCCTCCCAAATCATGTGGACTTAGCAAAGCCGATTCAATCGCTGAGCCAGTTGCTTGCCACAGAGGGACCCTTAAATAAAATGCTTGAATTAGAAACTGAAATGGATTATGAGACAACCTCATTATTAGTTGATCTACTAGAAAATATAATTGAGTATCTTTTTGTTTTACCAGGTAAAATTGAAGTTACCCATTCCAAAATAGCAAAGAAATTTAATTAATCAATAAACCCCTTAGTATTAAGGGGTACTTCAGTGTGGAAAACAATTATTGGAATATGGGTGGCATCATTTCTTCCGTATACATACAATCTTCATAGAGATATGTTAAGGAAAACGGAGGAGATGGAAAAATGGAATTCGAAATGCAAAAAGCGATTATCTTAGCGGAAAATATTAAAAGTTTTATTAAATTTGTTCAAAGTCAAAAAAGTAAAAACAATTTTAGAATAGATACAAATAAACTGTATCAAATAAAACTTCTTATTGAAGAATATAAATTTCAAATAGTTGCAGAGGAACTTATAAGAATAAACCAGTTTGATTGGGATGAAAAGTACACGCATTATTTAGTGGACCAATTTCATAGAGGAATAAACATCATTGAAGAATACGTGAAAAATAACTACAGTGAATTATTTATCTTAACCGCAAGATTATATACATTAAAAAACCTTAGCACAACATTTTCTAAAATGGTATAAGAAAATCTTTACCAAATTGGCGCAGATTCGTGAGTCTTTTCTATTTTATAAATATAAAGTACCGAGCGTATATTTTGATAAATTAATGTGATTAGGAGAAAATAATAATCGGAGAAAAAATGATTTGAGAATAGTTTTTATGTCTTGAAGCTATTCATTCAAGTTAAAAAAGGCGGTTTTATATATGTTTAAAAACTTATTTAAAAACAAAAAGATTGAAAGTGAAACCACGATTTTGCAGCCATTAGAAGGGGGAATTGTTCCTTTAGATGTTGTTCCAGATCCAGTGTTTTCTCAAAAAATGATTGGTGATGGTTTTGCAATAAATCCAACAAACGGGAGTGTTGTTTCTCCTGTTGATGGAGAAGTAATCAGTGTATTTCCAACAAAACATGCGGTCAGCATAAAGTCTAATGGTGGCAGGGAAATCTTAATTCATGTGGGTCTTGAAACAGTCGGCCTAAATGGTGAAGGTTTTACAGCGTTTGTAAGTGATGGTCAAAGTGTCCAAAAGGGTCAAAAGCTGCTTGAAGCTGACTTCCAAGCCATAAAAGAAAAAGTACCTTCGATTATTACACCAGTGATATTCACCAACTTGGCTGAAAACGAAAGAGTCGTCATTGCAGAACAAGGAGTAAGAATTACGAAGTAATCAAAAGGGTGTGGTTCCTCATATGGAATCACACCCCTTTTTGTGGCCAATCGTCACTTAATCAAAAATAATCAAATCGAAAACAAATATAAACAAATATTAATTTATGTATTCAAAAATAAACAAAAGTGTATTATAATAAGTTACAGAAGTTAACAAACATATAAACGGGGGATTTCGGATGGTAGAAAATTATTGGGATAGTGAAAAAGCTGCACAAGTATCTAAAGGGGTAGAAGAATTAGTGTATCGTTCCAATTTGATTGGATCAGATCGTGCCGTATGTAACTGGGGTGGCGGCAACACTTCTATGAAAACAACGGAAAAAGATTTCCGCGGACGTGATATAGAGGTTATGTGGGTAAAAGGAAGCGGTTCTGATTTAGCAACAATGAAGGTGCATAACTTTACAGGTCTAAACTTAGAAGATATTCGCCCATTATTTGAGCGAGATGATATGTCAGATGAAGACATGGTTGCATACCTTTCACATTGCATGATTGACAGCAAACATCCAAGAGCTTCCATCGAAACGTTATTGCATGCATTCTTACCATTTAAACATGTGGACCATACACATCCAGATGCAATTATTAGCCTTTGCTGTGCAGATAATGGTAAGCAGCTGGCAGAAGAGATTTTTGGAAATCGTTTTGTTTGGGTACCATATGTACGCCCTGGGTTCACCCTTTCAAAAATGATCGCTGAAGGCGTAAGAAACAATCCAAATACTGAACTAGTATTAATGGAAAAACACGGACTTGTAACGTGGGGTGAAACTTCAGAAGAGTCCTACGCAAAAACAATTGAAATCATCAATGAAGCAGAACAATTTATAAATGACCGAGTAAATAAGGAAACAGTATTTGGCGGTCAAAAATTCGTATCTCTATCTGACGAGGAAGCAACTAGCATTCTAGCAAAAGTAATGCCAATCATTCGCGGTGCTGTTAGTGAAGAAAAGAAAATGCTATTAACGTACGACCGTGGTGAAGATGTACTTCAATTTGTTAACAGCTATCAAGCACCTGAGCTATCGCAAATTGGTGCAGCATGTCCAGACCACTTAGTTCATACAAAAATGGTTCCACTATATATCAATTGGGATCCACAAACAAAAGATGTGAAAAGCTTAATTGCAAGTGTAAAAGAAGGTATTGCCAGCTTCAAAGAAGGATACAAAGCTTACTTTGACCGTAACAAAAATGAAGGCGACAAAATGTTTGAACCAGCTCCACGTGTTATTTTAATTCCTGGAGTAGGTATGGTGAATTCAGGTAAGGATGTAAATAATTCAAGAGTAAGTGGTGCTTTATACCACCGTGCAATTGCGGTTATGAAAGGTTCTACAACTCTAGGAAGCTTTGTTTCTTTAAGTGAAAACGAATCTTACAATGTGGAATACTGGCCATTAGAATTATATAAATTAACTCTTGCACCAGCTGAAGCTGAATTTTCTAGAAAAGTAGCTTTCATCACTGGTGGTGCAGGTGGAATTGGTAGTGCAACAGCTCGCCGTATCGTATCTGAAGGCGCACATGTTGTGTTGGCAGATTTAAATCTTGAAGGCGCAGAAAAAGTAGCAGCAGAAATTAACGAGCAATACGGTGCTAATCGTGCACTTGCTGTTAAGATGGATGTTACAAGCGAAGAGCAAGTACAAGCTGCTTTCGATCAAACAGCTCGTACCTTTGGCGGTGTAGACATTATCGTTAACAATGCAGGTCTTGCTACATCTAGTCCATTTGATGAGACTTCTCTCAAAGAGTGGAACTTAAACATGAATGTGTTAGGAACAGGTTATTTCTTAGTAGCCCGCGAAGCGTTCAAGCAAATGAAAGGCCAAGGCATCGGCGGTAACATGGTATTTATCGGTTCAAAAAATTCTGTTTACGCTGGTAAAAATGCCGCAGCTTACAGCTCTGTGAAAGCAATGGAAACACACTTAGCAAGATGTATTGCAGCAGAAGGCGGAGAATTCGGAATTCGTGTAAACTCTGTTCTTCCAGATGCGGTTCTTCAAGGTTCTGCCATTTGGGGATCAAACTGGCGTGAAGAACGTGCGGCAGCATACGGAATCCACCCAGATCAATTAGAAGAACACTACCGTAAGCGTACGACACTACTAGTGAATATCTACCCATCGGATATTGCAGAATCCATTGCATTCTTTGCTTCTTCAAAATCCGAAAAAACAACAGGCTGTATGTTAACCGTTGACGGCGGTGTACCAGCTGCTTTTACAAGATAAAATAATGCAAAATTTAAGCGTTGTTCATTTGGTGGAGATATTAAATAGGTCCATTGAGTTAAACCTACAAAAAGAATTTATTGATTTAATAGTTGGTGAAATTACCAATAAACGAAATACTCTTTAAAGTACTAATCCAAAATCAAGACTCTCTATCAATAGGTAGAGAGTCTTTTCTATCCTTCTTTTGTTCTTCAAACACTTAATAAGTAGTAGGTAAAAATACACATTTTTTGCCAAGCACTGATTTTTAAACATTAATAACTGATATCTATCTAACTAAAAGGTAGCAAATGGAGCTATTATACAAGTGGAAACGCTACCAAAGTAGTGGAAAGGGGATGATTTTGGAGGAGTAAATTAATGGAGTAATCAGATAATGAAAAAAGAGTTAGTGGGGGAGGAAGTTTTTTGAGGATGAAAAGAAAAAAACAGAGCAAGTTATTTGCAGTTGTTCTAAGTCTATTGTTAATTTTAACCTCTTTACCTGCAGTGCCAATTCAAGCGGCAGCTGAAGAACCATTGCTATCAAAAAAGTTTGATTTCGGAACACCATCAAGTTCCGTTCAAGAAGGCTATACTAAAGTTTCTTCAGACACAGCTTATTCGGCAGAAGCAGGCTACGGTTTTGCTGATATCTCCAAGGTAACCTCAACAGATCGTACAACATCAGACCCCTTGAAATCAGATTTTGTTTCTACAACTGGTAATTCCTTTAACGTGGATCTGCCAACTGGCGATTATTCGATTACTGTCATTGCAGGAGATGAAGCAGACAGTGCAGATGTAGGAGTCAAGGTGGAAAATATTCAGAAAGTTCAAAATGCTGCAGTTGCAAAAGGAAATTATATCGAACGTACATTTGAGATTTCACTAGTTGATGGTCAATTAAATTTCGAATTTACAGGCACTAATCCAAAAGTTAATGGAATGATCATTGAGAAACTTCCAGAAAGAGCGGCGGGAGAACTTCCAACCGTGTATATTGCAGGGGACTCAACGGTTCAAACCTATGATGAATATTGGAGACCTGAAGCCGGATGGGGTCAAATGATTCCGCGCTTTTTCAGCTCAGATGTATCCTTTAAAAACCACGCCATTGGCGGAAGAAGTACAAAGTCGTTTATTAATGAAGGTCGTCTAGATAACATTTTAAGAGAAATCAAACCAAACGATTTTTTCCTAATTCAATTCGGTCATAATGATGCAACTATCAGTATTCCAGAAAGATATGCATCGGTACCAGATTATAAAAATTATCTAAAAACCTATATCAATGGCGCACGCCAGCGTGGTGCAACTCCTATCCTTGTAACTCCTGTTGGCAGACGTGATTTTAACGTCTCGACAGGAAAGTTTAATGTCAGCTTTCCAGAATATGTTCAGGGTATGAAGGAAGTATCAGCAGAAATGGATGTCGACGTTGTCGATTTAAGTGCACGCAGTGTTGCCTATTATGATACCATTGGCCCTGAAGGAAGTCTTTCTGTATTTTTACATACAGATCCAGGCGTTTATACTGCTTTCCCAAATGGTTCCCAGGATAATACACATTTCCAAGAATACGGTGCCATTCAGCTTGCACGTTTAGTGTCAGATGAAATTAAAAATCTGAATATTCCACTTTCTCAGTTTGTTACAGGTATAGAACCTCCTGCAAATGTTCCTGCTAAACCAACGAATGTTTCAGTAAGCAGCATTAGTAATGCGGGTGCACTTGTAACCTGGACTAAGGTAGAAGGGGCAGACATTTACAAGATTTACAGAAAACTTTCAACTGACAGCGATTATAAATTGGTAGGTACCTCAACCATTCCTCAACTGAATACTACAGGAATGGAAGAAGGGAAGACCTATGATGTTTATGTAATTGCAGTTAATGGAAAAGGTGAATCTGAATTATCAGATGTAAAACAATTTACAACGAAAAAAGCAACCTTAAAGTTTGACTTCGGCTTAGCAGGTAATCCTATTGCTGATGGTTACACGGGAGTCAATCTTTCAACTGTATATACACCTGATAGAGGATTTGGAATCGTAGATCCTCAAGGTATGATTGGCCGTGACCGTGGTACGGGTGGAGATCTTCTTCGAGACTGGTTAGGTTATTTTAACGTGGGTTGGAAATTTAATGTGGATTTACCTAATGGTCTTTATGCAGTAAAAGTCTATGTTGGTGATTTCTTAGGAAGTGCCAGAACTACTTTGGCTGTCGAAGGTCAGGATTATGGTTCAATTTCTGCACCTAACAAGAACTATACAACCAAGATTGTTTCACAGGTTTCAGTGAAGGATGGTCAGATGAATTTTAGTTTCGGAGGTACCACAGGTATTGTAAATGGTGTTGAAATAACTCCAATATTGATTGCTCCTTCTGAACTGAAATTGGATGAAAAGTCATTAGATGCTGAAAATCCATTTGTAACTTTTTCATGGAAAGTAGTAGACGATGCGGCAAAGTATAATGTTTATCGAAAAGTTGCAGGTACAAGTGAATTTACCTTAGTTGGCAGCTCTACTACAACAACTTATACTGATAATACCGTGGATGTTGGAATGGAATATCAATATGTTGCTACCACAATAGATAATGCCAATGTGGAAACAGATCCTTCACTGCCTCTTAAAGTGGTAATGATTGATCCGTCACAGCCAGTTCCTGCTGTACCAGACAATTTAAAGGTTGGAGAAGTAAATAAGAATGACCTAATGATTAGTTGGGAGCAAGTAGAAGGAGCTATAACCTATAATGTGTACCGTTCTAAAAAGGAGAATGGGACATACGAATATATCGGTAAAACAAAAACTACTTCTTACAAAGATGAAAGTGTATTAACTACCATTGCTTATTTTTATAAGGTAGCTGCAGTGAATGCTGGTGGAATTTCTGAGCAATCTGTAATATTAAAAACTCCAGCAGTAACAAAACTTAAACGTCAAATGGAAGATCTTGATCGTGCACCTGTTGCGATGAAAACAGAAGAAGGTGTTTTTGTCAGCTGGAGAATGCTCGGAACCGATCCTGAGAGTATTAGCTTTAACGTCTATCGTGATGGTGAAAAGATCAATTCTGATACCATTGCGGAGAGTACAAACTATGTTGACAAAGATGGAAAAGCTGAATCAACGTATGAAGTGCGTGCGGTAATTGACGACAAAGAAAGAAAATCAAAGGAAACCACGAATGTATTGAATCAAAATTATTTTGATATTCCGCTTCAAAAACCAGCGGACGGTGTGACCCTACTTGGCGATCCATATTCATACCGTGCAAATGATGCGAGTGTCGGTGATTTAGACGGTGATGGAAAGTATGAACTAGTATTAAAATGGGATCCAACCAATTCCAAAGATAACTCACAAGCTGGCTATACAGGAAATGTATATGTAGACGCTTATGAAATGGATGGAACCTTAAAATGGCGTATAGATTTAGGCAAGAATATCCGTGCCGGAGCTCACTATTCTCCATTCCTTGTTTATGATTTTGATGGAGATGGTAAAGCTGAAATTGTTTTCAAAACGGCAGATGGAACGATTGACGGTCTGGGAACAGTTATCGGCCGAGCAGATGCTGACCACCGTAATAGTTCAGGTTACGTTCTTCAAGGTGCAGAGTACTTGACTGTATTTGAGGGAGAGACCGGAAAAGCACTTGATACTACAGATTATGAACCAGCTCGTGGTGACGTGGGTGCATGGGGTGACACATACGGTAACCGTGTGGACCGTTTCCTTGCGGCTGTAGCTTATTTAAATGGCGAGAATCCTAGCATTATCATGGCACGTGGATATTATACGAGATCAGTGCTTGCCGCATATAATTTTAAAAATGGTAAATTGACAAAACAGTGGGTCTTTGATTCAAACGATGAAGGTCAAAGAGAATATGCTGGTCAAGGATACCATAATTTAAGTGTGGCAGACGTCGATAACGACAGCAAAGATGAAATTGTTTACGGTCAAGCTGTAATCGATGATGACGGCAAGGGCTTATATACAACAGGTTTAGGTCATGGGGATGCTCAACATGTGAGTGATCTTGATCCAACTAGACCAGGTCTTGAGGTATTTGCTGTACAAGAGCATAAAGACGGTCCATTTGGATATGACATGCGCGATGCGGAAACGAGTGAAATCCTATGGGGTGTGAAAACAGGACAGGATACGGGTCGCGGAGTGTCTGCTGATGTTGACCCGAGGTATGAAGGGGCAGAAGCATGGGCAATCTCGGGTGCTTGGAATAGTAAGGAAGGCGGAATCCATACAGCAAAAGGTGAAAAAATTTCCGACAACATTCCTTCCAGCAACTTTGCTATTTGGTGGGACGGCGACTTATCCCGCGAACTAGTTGACCATAAGTGGAATGATACCACAGCAACAGGTGTAGGAACGATCGACAAATGGGATTATGAAAATAATAAGCTAGTAAATATCCTAACTGCTGATGGAACACAATCTAATAACAGCACTAAAGGAAATCCTGTTTTGCAAGCTGATATGTTTGGTGACTGGAGAGAAGAAATCATTTGGAGAACAGATGACAGCAGTGCAATTAGGGTGTACATGACAACAGAGGAAACTGACAATAGACTCTACACTTTAATGCATGACCCTCAGTATCGATTATCAATTGCATGGCAAAACGTCGGATATAACCAGCCGCCGCATACTAGCTTCTTCCTTGGAACAGGCATGTCAAAGCCTCCTGTACCAAGCATTGATGTAGTAGAAATACCGGATGTGAATGCGCCAGAAACGGAAAATGAGGTAATAGGGGCAGAAATTGAAGGCTGGTATAATAGTCCAGTAACAGTAAATTTAACTGGATATGACTATCAATCTGGTATTAAAACAACCTATTATTCATTAAATGGTTCAGCCGACCAAGAAGGCAGTACAGTTACCATTACAGAAGATGGCAGACATGTTCTTGATTATTGGAGTGTCGACCAGAGTGGTAACATCGAACCAAAGAAAACAATTGAGATTAACATTGATAAGACTGCTCCAGAGATCACCTTCTCGGTTGAGGACGGAACAGTATTCAATGTGGATCAATTTGTTACTATTACTTGTCAGGCAGAAGATGCTTTATCGGGAGTTGCATCCTCAACTTGTGAGGATGTTTCGTTACCAGCTTATGAGCTTGGGTTAGGAAACCATACCCTCAAGGCAGATGCAGTAGACAGGGCTGGAAATAGCTCGACCAAATCCGTTACGATTAACGTTGATGTTGATTTTGATAGTCTTGGAAAACTTACACAGTTGTTCCTAACTGAATCAAAGGGCAATAGCAACATTTTGAACGCTTTAAATGCTAAACTGGAAGCAGCAAAAGCTTCAGAGGAACAAGGTGACAAAGGTGCAAGAGATGGACAGCTAAATGCCTATATCAACCAAGTTAAAGCAAAAGCGAATACAGACTTCACAGAAAAACAAGCACAAATGCTATTCAAATTTGCTGAAGTTTTGAAAAAGTAAAAGTAAACATGGCCCAAAGTGTATTATCCTTTGGGCCATGTTTTATGATTACTTTTTTTTGAAGCAGCTACCAGTGGTATTATAAGTTTTTTTATACTAAAATTATATTTAACTATCATTTGAAAGCGACTATCCGTCATGGAAGGGAGTAACAACAATTGAAGCAAAACATCAAAGCAATCCTTGCTCCCATGAGCACAAAAGAAAGATTTGCATATATCTGGGACTATTACAAGTTTCATATCATTGGGAGCATTACTGCAATCATCCTATTAATCCTACTAATAAGTAGTATCGATGAGAAAAAAGAGGCGTACCTCAATATTACAATTTTAGGTAATGGGGTTAATCCAGAAGGTATTGCTCAATTACAAGATCAATTAACAAACGAGCTAGTAAAAGACAAAGCAGATGAAGAAGTTTTTATAGAAACTTTATCCTATGATAAATCAAGCCCAGACGCGGCTTCCCGAGCAGGTGTACAAAAAATGGTCGCACAGATTACTACTGGATCTATTGATTTGCTGATTGTTAATAAAGAACTCTTTGAGGAAATCTCATCACAGCAAAATTCATTGTTAGCGATAAATGATCTTAAGGGAACCGGTAAACGATTACCTTCTAATGAAGAAGTTTATGGAATTAGCACCTCGGACATTAATCTTTTGGCTCCTTTAAAGTTGGATGAAAATATGGTATTATGCATCCCTAGTAATACAAAAAATTTGGAGCAAATAAATGAGTTATTTTCACTCATTTCTGAATAAATGAAGTAGGAGATCATTTCAACTTGAAAGATCTCCTATTTTTTTTGTGCAAATAAGGACAATAAATTAGTTGAATCACGATATAGTAAAATCCTATTTTTCTTGTAAGATAGAGTTATCAGTAAGCGTTTCCAACGGAAAGGTGATGTTAATGCCAAAATACAGTATAGCCGTCGACATCGGGGCATCAAGTGGAAGACTTATATTAGGATATCTTGAAGGTAGTTTATTAAAACTAGAAGAAATTCATCGCTTTGAAAACAAAATCGTGAAAAAAGGAGATTCCTTTTGCTGGGAAAGTGATAATCTTTTTCAAGAAATTAAAAATGGACTCAAAAAATGCAAAGAAATGGGCATTAAGCCAGATAGTATTGGAATAGATACATGGGCTGTTGATTTTCTTTTATTAGATGACAACAACCTGCCATTAACAGAGGCCGTTTCATATCGTGACCCACGTACAGATGGGTTGATGGAAGAAGTCTTTGAGCTTTTCTCAAAGGAAAGAATCTATCTCGAAACAGGTATTCAATTCCAAAAGTTTAATACTATCTATCAACTTTATTCTATTAAAAAGAATAATCCTGAAATACTCGAAAAAGCGAAATCATTTTTAATGATTCCCGATTACTTCAATTATTTACTTACAGGAAAGAAAGCAAATGAATATACAAATGCGTCTTCTACCCAACTGATAAATGCATTTACGAAAAAATGGGATCATCAGTTATTAGATGTCCTTGGGATTAATAGAGAGATGTTCCAGGAAATTAAAACTCCTAAAACAATTCTAGGGACACTGTCAGAAGAACTAGTTTCAGAGCTTGGGTTTGACCTACAAGTTATTCTTCCAGCAACACATGATACAGGTTCAGCAGTCATAGCCGTTCCGGAAGAGGATGAATCGATTTATATCAGTTCTGGTACCTGGTCATTAATTGGCGTTGAAAACTATTTCCCAATATGTGTCACTAAGGCATTGGATTATAACTTTACAAATGAAGGCGGCATCGATTATCAATACCGCTTCTTAAAAAATATCATGGGACTTTGGATGATTCAAGAAGTAAAGCGAAACTACAATGATGAATATTCCTTTGCAAAATTAGTAGAATTAGCGGGAGAGGCGAAGGAGTTTACATCGAAGGTAAACGTAAACGATGACAGATTCTTAAAACCCGAAAACATGGTTGAAGCAATCATGAATTATTGTGTAGAAACAGAGCAGCCAATCCCAAGCACACCTGGGGAAGTAGCAAAATGTGTATTTGAAAGTTTAGCAGAAAGCTACCAGGAGGCAGTGACGGAAATAGAAGAAATCTTTGAAAAGCAGTTTGAGAAAATAAATGTCATCGGCGGCGGCTGTCAAAATGAAATGCTGAACCAGCTGATTGCCGATGTAACAAAAAAAGAGGTATATGCTGGACCAGTTGAGGCAACGGCAATTGGTAACATCGCAGCCCAATTAATGGCACTGGGAGAAATCAGTGATATTAAAGAAGCACGGTGTATTGTTAGTAAGTCATTTGAAGTGAAAAAATATGTACCAGCGCAGCACGTTAAAAGCTAAATACGAAAGGAAGATAAAAATGTCCATTAAAGAAAACTATGAACTTGCGAAACAAGCCTATGCAAAATGGGGAGTAGATGTTGATGAGGTTGTAGAAAAATTGAAAAACGTACCTATTTCTATACATTGCTGGCAAGGCGATGATATTGGTGGATTTGAAGTAAACAAAAGCGAATTATCTGGCGGCATTGATGTAACCGGAAACTATCCAGGTAAAGCAACAACGCCTGAGGAATTAAGAAGTGACTTAGACAAGGCACTATCGTTAATCCCGGGAAAACATAGAGTCAATTTACATGCAATTTATGCAGAAACAAATGGTGAGGTTGTTGAAAGAGACCAGCTTGAACCAAAGCATTTTGAGAATTGGTTAAACTGGGCAAAAGAAAAGGGACTTGGCTTGGATTATAACCCAACATTATTCTCGCATCCAAAAGCAGCTGATGGTTTAACATTATCTCATCCGAACGAAGAGATCCGTGAATTCTGGATTAATCACTGTATTGGCAGCCGTAAAATCGGTGAGTATTTCGGGAAAGAACTAGGTACACCTGCATTAACGAACATTTGGATTCCAGATGGCTATAAGGATATCCCAAGTGACAGACTAACTCCTAGGAAAAGATTAAAAGATTCATTAGATAAGATTTTTGCAGTCGAAAAAGATGAAAACTACAACCTAGATGCTGTGGAAAGTAAGGTATTTGGAATTGGTTCTGAATCGTATGTAGTTGGTTCACACGAATTTTATCTAAACTATGCCATGAAAAATAATAAATTATGTTTACTAGATACTGGGCACTATCACCCAACTGAAACGGTATCGAATAAGATATCCTCTATGCTATTGTTTAGCGAGAAGCTTGCGTTGCATGTTTCAAGACCAGTTCGCTGGGATAGCGACCATGTCGTTATTCTTGATGATGAATTAAAAGAAATCGCACTTGAAATCGTTCGTAATGATGCCTTAGACCGTGTTATCATCGGACTTGATTTCTTTGATGCAAGTATTAACCGTGTTGCGGCTTGGACTATTGGTACACGTAATATGATTAAAGCGTTGCTATATGCGATGTTAGTACCAAATGAATATTTAAAGCAGCTTCAAGAAGAAGGCAACTTTACAGAAAGACTAGCATTAATGGAAGAATTTAAAACCTATCCATTCGGTGCAGTTTGGGATTATTACTGTGAAAAAATGGGTGTTCCAGTGAGAGAATCATGGTTAGAAGAAGTAAAGGTTTATGAGAATGAGGTTTTATCTAAGCGATAAGTAAGAAAAGACTCAATAAGGGATAATAGGCCCGTGTTGGGTCTTCTTTTTTTGAAAATGTGTTTGTTTAACAAGATATATGGTATATTTATTATATAAACAAAGGTAAAATAAACATAAAACAACAAAAAACAAAGTGTTAAGGTGTTCGTTCGGAAGGGGATTAGTAAATGCTTGTTGCAGAAAGGCATAAAAAGATTGTTGAACTAGTCAATGAAAAGTTGAGTATACGTGTTACTGAGCTAAGCAAGATATTTTCTGTTACGGAGGAAACTATTCGTCGTGATCTTGAAAAGCTTGAAAAAGAGAACCTATTGATGCGCAGCCATGGCGGTGCGGTTAGTATTGAAAAGGATCAAGGAGAAACTTCTTATTTGGAAAGAGAAATTACCAATGCTGCTGAGAAGAAAGTAATTGCAGTAGAAGCTGTACGATCCATTGAGGTTGGCGATCAAATCGTGTTAGATGCAAGTACAACGGCTTGGTATGTAGCAAAGGAATTAGAGGACATCCCGTTAACTGTCCTCACTAACTCCATTAAAGTAGCAATTGAGTTAAGCAAAAAGGATCAAATTAAAGTGATTTCTACAGGTGGTATTTTATTGGCACAATCACTTTCCTATGTCGGTCCGCTTGCTGAACGATCGCTGGGAATGTATCACGTTAATAAGGCGTTTATATCATGTAAAGGCGTCCACCTAGAAAAGGGGCTAAGTGATTTTAATGAGTCACAAGCACTTTTGAAGAAACAAATGATAGATATTGCAGATGAAACCATTCTAATGGTTGATTCAAGTAAATTTGGAACACGGGCTTTTTCACAAATTGCTCCTGTATCAAAGATTCACTCGATTATCACCGATTCGAATATAGATGAACAAACTAAAAAACAGTTAGAAGAAAGAAACATAAATGTAACGATAGCAAATTAAATTAAAAATTGCCAACGCAATAAAAACTTTATAGAGAAATAGATTATAAGCAGACCGTAATGGTCTGCTTTTATTTGTTTAAACGAAGAAGAGCATCTAACAAATTGTGACAAAATTCTTGGTAAAACAAAAAGAAATGGGTGTAATTGTGACGAATATGTTGATTAAGCAAAAATAAACAAAATTATTTATATGTATTTGTGTTGATTTATGTTTGTTTTGGGAGTATGCTTTCATTGTAATGAATAAAATAAAACTAATTAATATAAAAAACAAACTTTTGCAGAAATAAATAGTTCCAATAAAAGGAGAGAAATCAAGATGAGTATGACAATGATTAAAGGTGCAATTTATACAGCCCCATTTTTACAAGAAATGTTAGAAACTACTTCGAATTTATATCGTTTAGGCTGGGATGAACGAAATGGGGGGAATATCAGTTATTTATTACATGAATATGAAGTTCTTCCATATTTAAATGTTGATAATGTGAAAAAAACAGTACCGATGAACTTTGATGCATCAGCACTAGCTGGTAGATATTTCATCGTAACGGGTTCAGGGAAATATTTTAAGAATGTAAAGAGAGATCCAGCGAATAACTTAGGTCTCATTCGCATTACAGCGGACGGTAAAAGTTATGAAATCCTTTGGGGATTTGAAGATGGCGGAGTTGCAACAAGTGAATTACCCACACATCTTATGAACCATATGAAGCGTTTAGCAGTTGATAAAAACCATCGGGTTATTATGCACTGTCACGCAACCAATCTTATTGCGATGTCCTTTACACATAGCTTGAAGGAAGAGGATTTTACAAAAACCTTATGGGAAATGTGCACTGAATGTCTGGTTGTTTTCCCTGAAGGTGTAGGAATCATTCCATGGATTGTTCCAGGCACAAATGCCATTGGTGAAGCAACTGCTGAAAAAATGGAGGATGTCCGTCTTGTACTTTGGCCGCATCATGGAATTTTCGGCGCTGGCACTACATTAGATGAAACCTTTGGTCTGATTGAAACAGCAGAAAAAGCTGCTGAAGTATATACAATTGTTTGTGCCCAAGGCGGAAAAAAACAAACAATTACCGATGCTCAGTTGCAAGAGCTTGCAGATGCATTTGGTGTTGTTCCACGAAAAGGGATTTTATAAATGTTTAAGGATAGTTAACAAGAAATAATCTAAGGTGTGCTCCCAAAATGGAGCACACCTTTTTGTTCTAATGGATAAAAGGAAATGGTATTATACTACTTATAATAATGAATTGGAAAATAGGAAAAGGTGAACCATGAATCAAGAACTACTAAACGAGCTTTTACAGATTACTGATGAAGAGAAGAGTATTCTTGAACAGCAAGCGAAAGTAAGTAAAGAACTATATACGAGTAAGACAAATTTTATTATTGAAAGTGAAAAATTTTTAAGTAAAGAAAAGATGATTATGGTTCGCCAGCACACTCGATTTGTAGATTTCCCCCTACATAAACATGATTATATTGAAGTAAATTATGTTTATAACGGGAAATTGGAGCAGACAGTCGGAGGGAAACCGATCATTTTAAAAAAAGGGGAGCTACTTCTATTAAATCAGCATATAGAACATGAGATTAAAGCTTGTGCCAAAGAAGACATTGTCATTAATTTTATTATTCGCCCTGCTTTTTTTGATTTTATTTTTTCTTATTTAAGCTCAGGTAATATTGTCAGTGATTTCTTATTGAGCAGCCTCTACAATAATACACAGAATGGGCAATTTCTTTATTTTAAAGTTTCGGAAGTGGAAGGCATACAGGATTTAATTAGAAAAATGATTCATGAAATTATGTATCCCACCACTTTCTCAGAGTCTGCCATCAAGCTTTACATGGGGCTAGTTATGATAGAGCTTATCAAGAATTCTGATCGGGTAGAACGAAAAGAAGAAGCCTCCATCACTCACTATATGGTAGTGGAGTCACTTAAATATATAGAGGAACACTATAAAGAAGCATCTTTATACGAATTGGCTGAGCAATTAAATCAATCCCATTATGGTCTAAGTAAAAAGATAAAAAAGGCGACTTCCCGTACATTTAAAGACCTTCTTCAGGAAAGAAGGCTGGGAAAAGCAAAAGAATTGTTAGAAGGAACCGATTTGCCAATTGCTTCGATTGTTGAACAGGTTGGTTATGATAACATCAGTTATTTTTATCGAATTTTTAAAGGGAAATTTGGGCAGACACCAAAGGAATTCAGAGCCAACAAATGATATAATTTTAAAATGTTGTTTTTTATTACACCTAAGGAGATACATCATGAATTTTTCTGCTAAGCAAGTAGTCTTTATTAGTTTTATGTTATTTTCTATGTTTTTCGGCGCAGGGAACCTTATTTTCCCACCTTTTCTCGGTCAATCAGCTGGGGATCAAATTTGGCTGGCCTTAGCTGGTTTTATTGTTTCAGCAGTAGGACTGCCGATATTAGGAGTGATTGCAGTTGCAAAGGTAGGAAGCTTGAACGAGCTGAACATTAGAGTTCACCCTTTATTTGCATTGATATTTCCATTTTTGATTTATATTGCAATCGGCCCAGGACTGGCGATTCCTCGTGCAGGAAGCCTTGCTTTTGAAATGGGGGCCGCACCTTTCTTACAGGAGAATTTGGTTGAAGGTCCGATCTCTTTATTACTCTATACCATCATCTTTTTTGGATTAGCCGCCTGGTTGAGTATGTATCCTTCTAAACTGATTAGTCTTTTTGGGAAACTGTTGACACCAATCCTTTTAACCTTGATAGCCATTATTTTTGTAAAGAGTTTAATGGATCCAATTGGTTCGTTTGAATCACCAGTTGGGAATTATCAGGAGAATCCTTTATTCCAAGGAATATTAGAGGGTTATTTAACCATGGATGCCTTGGCAGCCCTCGCATTTGGTATTGTCATTGCAAACACATTGACTGCACAAGGTGTACTTGACTCCAAAAAGAAATCGCGCTATATGATGTACGCAGGTTTAGGTGCGGGCTTGTTATTAACGGTGATTTACCTTATTTTGGGATATCTAGGGGCCGCGAGTTCTTCTTTAGGACAAGCTGAAAATGGAGCAATCATTTTGTCCAACATCATGACCTATCTGTTCGGAAGAAGCGGAACATTGTTATTAGGTATCGTTTTTACACTGGCATGTTTTTGTGTGTCGATTGGTTTAATTACATCATGCAGCCAATTCTTCTCCAATGCCATTCCAAAAGTCGCATATAAAGTATGGGTTGTTATCTTAGCTGTTCTTAGTACTGCAATAGCAAATTTAGGTTTAACACAAATCCTGCAAATATCTGTACCCATTCTTGGTATGATCTACCCAATTGCCATTGTACTAATTTTCTTAGGTCTCCTGGATGATATTATTAAAAGAAATCGATATATTTATAGCTCTGTAATCGGCTTTGTTGCCCTTTTTAGTGTTTTAGACACCATTAACAAAGTATTTTTAGATAGTAAATGGAGTGAGGCATTTGAAATTCTTCCTTATTATATCGAAGGGCTAGGGTGGCTTATCCCTGCACTATTAGGGTTAATTGTTGGATATATTTTAGGTTGGTTAAGAGGTTCATCTCCTATAATGAAAACAAATCTGTAGTAAATGATATGGAAAAAACGAGAAACCATCAATACTGCGGTTTCTCGTTTTTTTAGAAGTAAATTACTGAATATTTAATTCTGTTAATATATCTTCTAATCTTTTTCCTTTGTAAATCTCTTTAGCTTTAGGAGCTTTTTGGACATCAGGGTTTTGATTTAAATAGTGTTGTTTTATAAATTGCATATCTTTTGCGTCTACGACACCATCAAAATTGATGTCTGCTTCCCGCTTCTCTTTCCCCCAATATGTTCTGATATAGTCTGCATCCATAATATCAATTACATTATCGTTATTTACGTCTCCACCCATTACTGAGGCCTAGAAAATATAAGTCATTCGACCCGCAGATTCACCATTATACATATCATGTAAGTCACTAACCGTTACATGACGATCAAAATGACCTGGTATTTTAACGGTAATATCATAGTGTTGATCTGTTGCAGGAAGTTTTTTTAAGAAGTAACGTGCACTGTAGTTGAAATCTCCTTTATACGTTTTCCCGTCCTCTCCGACAGCTTCGATTGTCATACCTGCTTTAGAGAAATCCTTATTATAATCTAACCAAATGCCGTATTCACCAAGGAAGCCATCTGCAAGTATGCCGCCCTCAAGCTGAGAAACAGTTGGGACGATATTCACACCCTGGTCAAAACCATGAATGGCTATAGGGTCACCGTTTAATTAAAATGCTTTTGTGTTTAATACATTAATGTTTTGAATCCATTTGATATAGCTGCTCGGATTTTCTTTTACTTTTAATGTTACGTCAATTAATGGCATTGATGTTAGAATCGGCTGGACAGTCTCACCTGTCAACACCTTACTCAAAGTAATTCTATTTTGACTGCCTGCTGTCGTAATCTCTCCTTTTGTAAGGTCAGCCTGCAAATTGTGTGCTTCGGCATAAGCTTTAAAATCTTTGTTTAATGATGTATTTGTAACTTCATAGGTGCTGGATGGAAAGGCTAATGTGAACTCCCCGCCAGTTAAGTCTTTAATATGATGTGCACTCATTGTTACCGTCAAAGTATCGCCATACTTTGCATTATTTTTGTTAGAAACAAGCTTCATGTATGGAATACCTTGTTTGACAAATGTGTAAGTGAAATCCGGATGGTCCTGCATACCATTGAGTACGTTATCGAAGGTTTGAAGTGTTGCCTTCGTGAAATCTTTGCCGTTAGGCAGAACAGTATTAAAGTTAAAATTACCATATTTGTCAACCGAGATAGGAGTGAATGATTCATTTAACAGGTAAACATTATTTGAAGATTAATCGATAGTAAATCCATTCTCCTTCATGGTGTCAACATGCTTGTCAAAGATTTTCCCTTTAATCGTCATGCCTTCTTCGTTTACTTCATATACGCCACCTAGAGTTTGCATTGATATTTCTGGCAGCGTATTTTCAATGAAAAACATATCCGACTTTTTGAATACTTTGCCATCTTTATTAGTTGCTATAATCTCTACTTCATACTTTCCAGGTGCAGCCAGTTTCTTTGCATATGCAACAGGGTTATCCGCGTTACCTGTAAATGGAACATACAATCCATTAAATCCAAACTCGGTCTCGTAGATCAATTCTTCAGGGAAAAAGCCTTGATAAGCATCAATAAGTCCAAGAGCTTCTCCTGTGTCTGCATCCTTTAATACAACATCTACTGTTTCCATCGAACTGCTTAGTGAAAATAAAATTGGGGTAAATCCATAGGCCGAATTGTTTAAGTCACGTCTTGTAGTGAAGGAAGTAAAGTATGCATCAACCTCGTTTATGCCTTCTTTTATATGTTTAAATCCAAAAGGCACCTGGTAAACTTCCTCGTTATTTTCTTTATTGGTAAAATAAATGTATCCTTCATAATTTCCAAGCTCTGCAGAAGTTAGTATTTGAATAGATGGTTTTATATCCAACGTTTTGTTGGCCTTTACATTGATGGAATCAGGTATCTCTAAAGTAACATTATTCTTTTCGGCATCCTTTGCACCTAGCACTTTCTTTTTTACAGCTGCTTCAGCGGGATCCTGTGCAAATTGAACAATAATATTTACAGGTTTGTTACTGAAAGTTTCAAGAGTAGGAGACAGGTGTTTATTTGGAACTCCCAGTTCTTGATTGTTATGAATTCGGTCTCTGTCTTGCTTGGATAAATGTTGAAGATATTGTTCGGCGTTGGTGATTTTGCTTGGATTGGTAGTTTCTGCAAATGTTGGAAGAGTACCCGAAACTAGCAAACTAGCTGCTAAAAAACAAGTAGATACAACTTTAAATGGAGTTGAAGTTTTCATTTTCAAGTTTTGTAACACCCTTTCTCATTTTCCGAATATTGTGATTTTACTATTTCATTATAGGTTGGTGTTACGAAGCATCATATGGGGGTATTTATGAGTGACTTTTATATCGATTAATATTAGAAAATATCTAAAAATCACCTTATCTAAATATATTTAGTGCATTATACCCAATTGATAACCCCAATAGCTTCTTGTTTGCAAAGTTATTAGAATAATAGTTGTGTTAATATTTCGAAAAAATAGAAATCAATTAATAGAGAGGAAACGTGAAAATATGAAAAAGAGAAGAGGGTTACCGTTCAAAGTACTTACGACGTCAGCATTAGCAACGATGTTGTTAACTTCAACAGGATTTGCGGAAGGAATAGGTACTAATCCGGTTCCAGCTCCAAGTGTAGAGGAGATTGTGAAACAAGGGCAGAAAATATTCTTGGATGAACAAAGACAAGCAGCTGAAGCTGCGGCAGACAAGTTTGGATATAAGAATTTAAAGAAAGACGGTCTAGCAAAACCGTATCAGCCTAATGAAAAGGTGCGTCTAATTGTTGAGGTAGAGCAGCCTGACACAGTGGGGGAATCGAAACAAAACAAGAAGGCAAAGTTTAAACAAAAACAAGATCATGTGATTGCACAAATTTCTAAGACTAAATCTGCAGCAAAAGTAAAGAATCGTTTCTATGAAAGCTTTAATGGATTTAGTATAGAAACAGAGTTTAGTAATCTAAAGGAAATTCAAGCGACTCCTGGTGTAACAAATGTACATATTGCGAGGACGTTCCAACCATCAATGGGAGCAAGCAAAGAATTAGTACAAGCACAAAAGGTATGGGAGGAATATGGCTACGAAGGGGAAGGATTGCTTGTTGCAATCGTGGATTCTGGAATTGACTACAGTCACCAAGATATGAAACTTACAGAAAAAGGAAAAGAGAAACAAAAGTGGTCCCAAGAGGGGATAGAAGGAAAATTGGCTGAAACCGAGGTAAGTGAAGTATGGTACAACGACAAGGTTCCGACAGGATATGACTGGGCTGATAAAGATACGGATGTCATTCCTCGCGGGCAAAACGGGTCATCACATGGTATGCACGTTGCAGGGACAGTAGGGGCAAATGGGGATGAGGCAAATGACGGTGTACAAGGTGTTGCACCAGGTGTGCAGTTATTAGCGGAAAAAGTATTTTCTGATAATGGCGGCGGAGCATTTGAAGATGACATTATTGCGGGTATAGAGCATGCGGTCACGATGGGAGCAGATGTCATTAACATGAGCTTAGGCTCTGATGCGGGATATGTTGGAGAGGAAAACGATCCGATTCAAAAATCGATTCGCGAAGCAACCGAACAAGGGACTCTTGTAGTGGTAGCGGGCGGAAATTCCTCTTACAGCACCAAAAACAATCTTTTAAAGTCTGCAGAGAATCCTTATGCAGAAAACCCGGATATTGGGACAGTAGGCGAACCAAGTGTAAGTCCATATGCCTTGTCAGTTGCTTCTTATGAAAATACGAAAATTCATATGAATACATTAGCAGAGGAAAATGGTTTGCAGCTCCCATACCAAGACCAAACTCAATACAATTTCAAGCTCTCAAGAGTACTGGAAATGGGCAAGAGCTATGAATTGGTATATGTAGGGGAAGGGAAAACAGCAGATTTCGTTGGAAAAGATGTGACTGATAAAATTGTAGTTGCCAAACCGAAGCAGCCATATGCTACTTACACGTATGTACAAAATGAAGCGAAAAAGAAAGGCGCCAAAGCAGTCATCCTTGTGCCGCCTAGTGACATGGCCGACTATCCATACGTATACCTAAGTTCTTTCTTTATTCCTGCTGCAACAACAAGCAAAGAGGCAGGAGATGCGTTAATCGCGAAGCTTACAAGCGGTCAAAGTGTAAAAATGAAAATGTCAAAAGGAAAATATATTGATAATCCTGATAAAAATACGATATCTGATTTCTCATCTTATGGTGCACCACACACATTAGATTTTAAACCAGAGATTTCGGCACCTGGAGGCAGCATTTATTCAACGGTTACGGGTAATGAATATGAGATAATGAGCGGAACATCAATGGCAACACCGCATGTGGCTGGAGGTTCAGCCTTATTGCTGCAAGCTTTATATGAAAAAGGCTTATCTCATTCTAAGGAAACAGCATTAAAAGCAAAAATCGCATTAATGAATACATCACAATTAATACTAGACCCACGCACTAATAATGACGTACCGTACTCACCACGTGTACAAGGATCTGGATTAATGCAAATTCAAAATGCCATTAAAACTCCTGTCCTTGTTACGAGTGATAAAACTCCATTAGAGCGAGCCGGAGCAGTTGCCTTAAAAGAAATTACGAGTAACAATGCACACTTCAAGTTGAATGTAGAAGCTCTACAAAACTTAGAGGTAAAAGACTTGGAATACAGTGTTTACGTTGATGTATTGACGGATAATACAGAAACAAAAGAATTTGATTTAGACAATGATGGAACATTGGATTCTAAAGAATATTTAACGTTAACTAGCAAGCTGGTACAGGGTGCTTCCGTTTTGGTAAACGGGGAAAAAGTAACTCATACAGAAGGAAAGACATTAAAGATTAAACCGGGGCAAGAAAAGAATTTAGACATCCAGATTTCATTACCAGCCAGTTTAAAGCAAGGTACGTTTGTCGAAGGGTATGTACGTCTTGTGCCAACTGGCAAAAACAGTGATTCTGCAGTTCCAATAACCGTTCCTTACATGGGCTTCTATGGTAAATGGGATCAAGCTAAGAACCTAGATCCAGCTGCATGGGATAAAGATGCTTTCTTAGGATATACGGTGCTTTGGAATGATGAGCCATTCTCAGAAGGCACATTCCCATTAGGTTTTGATCCTAGAAAGGGAACATTCAATACGGACCGTATCGTGATATCTCCAAACACGATCTATCCAGGTGTATTCCCAACATTCACCACACTCCGTAATTTAGAGAAAACAGAAATGTACGTGGAAGATCAAAATGGACAACTAGTTCAATATTTAGGTGACTTTAGTGAATACACTGGGAAGCCATGGAAGTTCCGTAAAAATGTTATGGCCTATGAGGACTATATGAATGGTGGATATTTATGGGATGTTAAGGACAAAAATGGACAAGTAGTCAAAGATGGCAGCTACAACTATGTTATTAAAACAACACTAGATTACAAGAATGCGAAACCACAAGAAGTGAAGCTTCCAGTTAAAGTAGATTCAGTTGCTCCGGTAGTATCCGATATCCAAGTACAGCCAAAAGACGACCAATATGAAATATCCTTCAAAGCGGTGGATAACGAGAATGGCAGTGGCTTTTACGGTGCAATCATTTGGTATAACGGTAAGTATATGCCGCTAGTGCAGGGACAAACGTCAGTACTTGTAAAAGAGGAACCGAAGAGTGTTGTAGTATTAGGTTCAGATGTCGCGCTTAACCATGGATATACCGTTTGGGGAGATCCTTCGTATATTAATGATGAAATGCTTGTCAGTTGGTTCAGCGTATATCCAAATAAAGATGTAAATGCAAGCACCCCTGCGGGAATTAATGCTTTTGCGAATAATCGAGTGAATTGGACGATCAATATTAAAGATGAAAGTGGTAAGGTAGTTGACTCAATTGTTGTGGAAAATGAGCATGAAATTCACTTACAATGGAAACCGGAGGCAGACCTTCCTAATGGTACGTATACAGTATCAGCAGAAGTGGAAAACAAACAAGGCTTTAAAGTTACGACAAGTCCGCAATCTGTAACGGTCTTACAGAAGCAACAATAAAATCATACGAAAAAAGTCGGTTCGAAATAAAAGAACCGGCTTGTTTGCATTCATTAAATAAACGAATATAAAAATGTTTTCGTTAAAAAACTTAAATGGTATCATTTAGTAACCAGTAGTATCGATATTGATAGTAAATATATCTAATTGTAATGGGGGGGTAGTAGTGTCACATAAACAAGATCGTTCAGTTGCTAATGTTAAATTGCAGAAATACATTGACTCACCCGAAATGCAGCGAGCTCTATATCGTCGTACGTTAGTTATCGTTGTTCTTTCACAAATTTTTGGCGGTGCAGGACTTGCTGCAGGTATAACAGTTGGAGCACTTTTAGCTCAAGACATGTTGGGAACGGATAGTATTTCAGGAGTTCCAACAGCGTTATTTACCCTTGGTTCTGCAGGGGCAGCGCTTCTTGTAGGGCGGTTATCTCAACGATATGGCCGCAGGTCTGGATTAGCTGCTGGTTTTCTTGCCGGAGGAATTGGAGCGATCGGGGTAGTCATTGCAGCCATAACCAATAATATTTTCCTGCTATTTATCTCACTACTAATTTATGGTTCCGGTGGTGCCACAAACTTACAAGCCCGCTATGCAGGAACAGATTTGGCTAGTCCCAAGCAGAGAGCTACAGCTATTAGTATTGCAATGGTATCAACAACATTTGGTGCAGTTGCGGGTCCTAACTTGGTTGATGTTATGGGACGATTTGCATTAAAATTAGGTATTCCAGCATTATCCGGACCATTTATTTTAGCAGCAGCTACTTATATTATTGCTGGTTTGGTGCTACTCATTTTATTGCGTCCAGACCCGCTCATTGTTGCAAAAGCAATTGTGGATGAGACGAGAAAGAACAAGAACGTTCACTTAGAAAGTAATACAAATACACAGGAGTTTAACAAAAGAGGAATCGTGGCTGCAGCTACATTAATGGTGTTAACCCAATTGGTTATGGTCGCAATCATGACCATGACACCTGTACATATGGGGAAGCACGGTCATGGTTTAAGTGAGGTTGGTATGATAATTGGATTCCATGTAGGTGCAATGTATCTTCCATCACTCCTAACAGGAGTCCTCGTGGATAAGATTGGACGCCTATACATGGCAATCGCAGCGGGTGTCACCTTACTTGCAGCAGGAGTACTTGCTGCAATGGCACCGGGTGAATCAATAACTTTGCTTACTTTAGCACTCATATTGCTTGGTTTAGGCTGGAACTTCGGATTAATATGTGGTACCGCTATTCTAGTAGATTCAACCAATTCGGCCAATCGTGCAAAAACGCAAGGGACTGTTGATGTGATGGTTGCTTTATCCGGTGCAACGGGAGGCGTACTATCTGGGTTGGTTGTAGCGAATACCAGTTATGCGACACTATCTATTGCAGGAGGTATCCTTTCACTCCTCCTGATACCGGTGTTAATTTGGTCGAGCTCTAAAAGGGTAAAAGCTCAGGCGTGAATCCACTTGGATCACGCCTGAATTATGTATTTAATGTGAAACCTTTTGGTAAGGTGGGACCTCCACTGTATTAATAAACTAATACATCTAATTGAACGTACCTGATAAGTGAAACATAGACTATTGTATCACTAAGGTAAGGATGTCATATCATGAGAAGGATAAGACAAGTACAACCAATAATTGGGCAGGCGTGGACTGGAAGACATGTAGTCTTGCTTCATTGCACGTCTAATAATCAACTTATTCATTTATATAAAAGCTACCATGCACCAATTGAGCCTCCTCGCGAAAACTGTGCAGAAACATTATCACAATTACTAAGTATTGGCTATCGTATTCAAGCTATTACAGCCATTTCATCCAATCAAATTCAATACTTTTTGGTCCTTGAATAAAGTTAATTTATTCAACCAGATAAACAGCCGCTTTAGTCTTAAAAAAAAGGCGGCTGTTTTCAATTGACCAAATTTAGTAAAACTATCTAATTAGTGCTAATTTACTAGAGTGAAAATGATAGTCTTTTTTATCCATTCACATTCATCTTATATTTATTTATTATAATTTATATTACATACCGAGTTCGCCTGATTATGTATGTTTCAACATCCGAGAGCTTATTATGAGGGAAAGGTGGATAATAGTGAACACAGATCAAGCTTATGAATTGTTAACTGATGCTGGAGTAAATGAAGAAATCAGTATTCAAACAGTTAGACGATGGCTGCGTGAAAGAAAAATAAAATACGTGGGCACAGTTCCTCAGAATTCTGGATACATACTTGATGATACAGACCAAGCCTTGAACATGTTAAAGGATGCAGGTGTTTCCGAACGTATTGGTATCCAAATTGTACGACGATGGCTTAGGGAAGGTAAGATTCAAAACGTGGGGAATGGGAGGAGTGAATACCTTCCAAATGAAACTCTTTCAAAGGTGTATTTAAATAACGATACAGATCAGGAAAAGATCTTAGGTAAATTAAAAGTAAAAATTAATACACAGGATGAGCTTATAAAAGGGATGGAACAACTACATAAGACATCAATCGATACATTAATTCAACAAAGAGAAAATTTAAATAAAGAAATCATCAACCTAGAGCATGAAAATAGTGACCTACAAAAGGAAACTAAGAAGTTACTAAAAGAGAATTTTGAATTACGAAACCAATTGTTAAAATTAAAGGAAGAACTTTCTAAAGGAAACAAAAAAGAACCTGATAAGATTCCTGTAACACTTCCTCCTAAAATGAATGATTACCGTCAAAAATTAGGACTCTCAAAAACGGCCAGCAACAAAGAAGTTTTTGCAGGATATAAAAAATTATTAAAAGTTACTCATCCTGATCATGGTGGCAACGCAACTGCCTTCCATTATATTAAAACAGACTATGATTATTTTAGAAATAGTATCAAAGAATAATTGACATCTGTATAGTACACATTTAAACGTTCTAGTGCCTAACAACAAAGCTAGGCACCTTTTTATAAAAAAGCGACGTAATACCCTTAGCTTTAGTTATGGTGATACTCAATCCTTATTGGTCAACATTAATAAATCCAAGTTTTCAATGTGAATACCACCAGATTCACGGAATTCCTTTAATTGATTAATATCCAGGATTTCAATCTTCCTATTAGATAGGTCGATGATTTTTTGAGTCTTCCACTTATTAAGTATTTTATTAACAGTAATTCTTGAGGTACCTATGTAACGGGCAAATGATGTTTGATCAATGGAGAAACTGCCATTTTCATTTATTAGTTTTAATAGATAATGTGCCATTTGTTGTTCAACCGGGGAGTTTAAAAAGGCTATTATCTCTGCCAGAATTCTAAATTTATAGATTAGTGAATTGGTAAAAATACATGCTGCTTCAGGATGATTTTCACAAACTTTTTCTAACGCTTCATCAGAAAACTGATAGACTACCGTTGAACAGGTAGTTAAAGCAGAGGTTAGATAGGCTTCCATTCTTGAGCCGTGCTCTCCGAATAACATTCCTTCTGGCACATAATTAACTGTTCGTTCCACACCTTCTTTTGAAAGGAGGGTGATTTTAATTCCTCCTTCAGATAAGAAGAAAAAACCTTTTCCTTCACATCCCTGACGATAAACAACTGAATTTTCCTCTAACACAAGTTTATTCCCATATTGTAAATAAGGACTCCAAGAATTTCGAAGATTTTTCATGAAATCACCCAGCCTTTAATCTTTTTTAATTCATCGGGATTTTTTATGATAATCTTTTTCCCGTGAACCTCTATGATCTCATTTTCCTTCCATTGCTTTAAAATCTTATAAATGGTAATTCTTGTTAAACCTGTGCATTTTGTTAGTTCTTGCTGTGATAAAGGAACTTCATAATTCTTAAATTCATAACAGATATTCAAAAGAATCACGGACAATTGCTGTTCTGGAGTAAGTGTGTCCAAGTAAATTTTATCGGCTAAAATATGCATTTTATGGATGACAGTTCTTATAACAATGTGAAGGATTGAAGGTTGATAGGTTATTAGCTTTTGAAAATGATCACACGAAAAATAGTAGAGTACTGAGTCATTTACAGCTGTAGCCGTTGTAAAATGCGGCTTACGGTCCATAGCTTGAATCCCTAATAATTGCCCAGGAATAGCGATGTTTAACAGACGCTCTTTCCCATTTGTCGTTTTTGTCGTCACTTTCACTAATCCCTTTTGGATATAATAAAATCCTTCGCCCATTGTTCCTTGTTGGTAAATACATTTTTTCTCCTTGAAAAATTGTCTGGTCCCAAATTGCAAACACGTTTCCCAATTAATATCACTGTCAAAAAGGATTGCCACCCTACCAACTCCTAAGTGAAATTTAAGTGTTTATGTAATATGCTCATTCGCATTATTTGTTAACGCTTACATTTTACTTCAGATTAATAGATATGTATTGTTAAATTCACATAACAAAGGAATGAAAAAAAGTATATTAATGTTAACTACTTAACAATAGTGTAAAAGATTAAAAATATAAAATCAATATAGGTGAATTATTTTCGAAATAATCAGCCAATTCATGGAACTTCCACTAGAAATGAAGGAAGAAAATCATGAAATCATTGAAAAAAGGGGGGAACCTTCAGAATATTCATCCAAGAATAAACATCAATGCCTATTGGAACAAATTCTAAAAGGAGATGGTTGGATGAACAGGGAAGTGCAATCTGTCGTTACGGAAGATTTAGCAAAACAGAATATCGGATTAAATACTACTAAACTTTCAATTAGAAGGATGCCAAAAGCAACGTTTGTTGTTGTTATACTTTGCTGGTTTGCGATGCTGGCAGACGGATATGATTTAGGAATCTATGGTGCTGTATTACCATCCTTAATGGAATATAAAGATTGGAGTATGACCCCATCCCAAGCAGGTGCAATAGGAAGCTATGCACTAATGGGTATGCTGATCGGTGCAATCTGTGTTGGAACAGTTACGGATATGATTGGCCGTAAATTGACCTTAATTTTTTGCGTTACCGTATTTTCGATTTCAATGTGTCTCGTCGCACTTTCTACGTCACCTGAAATGTTTGGGATCTTTCGCTTTATTGGCGGTCTTGGACTTGGTGGAGTAATTCCTACAGCATCTGCTTTAACAATCGAGTATTCTCCTGTCCAGCACCGATCAAAAATGTACGCTATTATGTATACTGGTTATCCAATTGGAGGAGTCATTGGCGCTTTATTTTCCATGTTTCTTTTAGAGGATTATGGATGGAGATTAATGTTTTGGATTGGTGTCATTCCACTTTTAGTTATTCCTTTTATTATTAAATTTCTTCCCGAGTCGATTAGCTTTCTAGTTGCTAAGAAAAGGTTTGATAAAGCTGAAAGTATAGCCCGAAAATATCAACTTCCTAATGATTTTATCCAAAGTAATATGAAGGATGAAACCAAAGGAACTACGAATAAATTCGCGGCTATTGCAAGTCTATTCTCACGAGAAAATATCCGGGCAACCATGTTTTTTTGGGTTACTTTCTTTCTAGGGCTGCTAATGATTTATGGTTTAAGTACATGGCTGCCAAAAATGATGCGTGAGGCAGGATATCCGCTCGGACCAAGTTTAGGATTTTTACTGATGTTAAACCTATCCGCGGCGATTGGTGCTTTAGTAGCAGGAACGGCGGCAGACCGGTGGGGATCTAGAAAAATTATTAGCCTTTCTTATTTCTTAGCGGGAATTTCAATCGCACTTTTAAGCATAAAATCATCGATGTTCGTTGTGTATGGATTAGTGGGGATTGCTGGTTTTGGAACGATCGGAACTACTCTTATTCTAAATGCCTACATATCCAAATATTTTGAAGCAGACAATCGAGCAACTGCCCTCGGATGGGCACTTGGATTTGGACGAATTGGAGCTATTTCAGGTCCAATTCTAATAGGTTTCTTTATGAGCTCAAATTTTGACTTCTCCCTAAATTTTTATCTCTTTGCTGTTGCAGGAGTCTTAGCTTCCATTACAATCTTGTTTATCCCTAAAAAAGGAAATATATAATTTGTAAAGTTAAAAGCCGCACTCTTCCATTCAAAAGAAGAGTGCGGCTTTTATTTTTCTGAAAAAAATAATTTAACTTTTTTGAAAAAGTGTTAACCAGACTACAATGACTCAGAAAATTCAGTTTTATAATGACAATATGAAAGATGAGGAGGATGTATATGGGAATTCGTACAGGAGCACAGTATATCGAGGCATTAAAATCAAGTAATCCAGAAGTTTGGTTATCAGGAAAAAGAGTAACAAATATCTTCGAAGAACCTGTTTTTAAACAGCCAATTCTTGAAATGGCGAAGCTGTATGATTTGCAGCATGATCCCGAGTATCAAGAAGAGATCACTCATATTTGTGAAGAAACTGGTGAAAGAATTTCGAATGCATTCATCGTTCCAAAAAGCTATCAAGATCTAGAAGCTCGAAGAAAAACGTTTGAGGTTTTTGCTAAGGCTACTTTTGGTTTAATGGGAAGAACTCCTGATTTTCTAAATGTCGTAGTAACCTCAATGGCGAGTAATTCCGAGTTCTTGGATAAATACAATCCTGAATGGGGAAAAAACATTCGAGCCTATTATAAGCATGTTCGCGACAATGACCTATTTTTAACACACGCTATTATTAATCCGCAAAATGACCGCAGTAAATCATCACATGAACAACAGGATATGTTTACTCATTTAGGTGCTGTTAAAGAAACTCCAGATGGTTTGATCGTAAAAGGGGCTAAAATGCTGGCAACCCTTGCACCTATTACGGATGAAGTAATTGTTTATTCATTCCCTGGATTTAAACCGGGAGATGAACGTTACGCTCTTGCTTTTGCATTGCCGCTTGATACACCAGGACTTCGTATTTTATGCCGTGAACCCATGCAGGATGGAAAGCGTTCTGTTTATGATCACCCATTAGCATCAAGATTTGAAGAAATGGATGCAGTTTTGGTATTTAATGATGTTTTAGTACCATGGGATCGTGTTTTCCTTTATAACAATGTCGAGGCCGCAAATCTACTGTATCCAAAAACAGGAATTGGGATCCAGCCAGCACATCAATCAGGAGTAAGAGGTCTAATAAAGCTGCAATTTGCTACAGAAGTTGCTTGTAAATTAGCAGACTCCATTGGTGTTGATTGTTATCTAAATGTTCAAAACGATTTAGGTGAATTAATCCAATCGGTTGAATCCATTCGGGCTTTGCTCAGAATTGCTGAGTATGAATACGAAGTAACAGAGACTGGTGAAGTAATGCCTGCCTATGCACCACTTGAAACCATTCGAGGATTGCTGCCGAAAATGTATCCGCGCGCTATTGAGGTAATGCAAATTATCGGTGCTGGAGGACTGCTAATGTCACCAACGGATGCCGATTTTGAAAATCCAGATTTACGAGAGGATTTAGATCGTTATTATGTTGGAAGAGAAGGAGTAACTGCAGAAGAGCGGGTTCATCTCTTTAAGCTGGCATGGGATTTATGCGGTGAGGCATTTGGGCAAAGGATCCTTCAATACGAACGTTATTACACAGGAGATCCAATCCGCAAGAGAGCCATTTTCTATAACAACCACAAAAGAAATAATTCATTTAAGCTGGTTGAAGAAGCGCTGGAGATTTTTGACCGAAAAAATGAGGTTCCTAGTCTTTAAACTATTACACTATCTCGAGGAGGTGTGATCGATGCAAACGATTAAAGATGGTGTTCTGACACTTAAAGGTTCTGTTATTGCTATTGGTGCATTTGATGGGGTACACAAAGGACACCAAGCTGTCATTAGGCAGGCAGTGGAAAAGAGTCTTTTTCATCAGGTTCCAAGCGTCGTATATACGTTCGACCCGCCTCCTCGACATTTTTTTAAAGGTGCCCAAATCTTGACACCCATTCAAGAAAAGGTAAGGAGGATCTATAAATTAGGTGTAGATTATGTGATCGTTGCTAGTTTTGATGAATGGTATGCAACGCGTCCTCCTGAGGATTTTATCAGTGAATTATCGAAGCTAAACCCGGTAGAAGTATCTATTGGTTCGGATTTTCGTTTTGGAAAAAGTAGAAAAGGTGATGTAGAACTATTAAAAAAGTACTTTCAGATTAATGTGACATTACCTGTTTATTGTAACGATGGAGAACTTATTTCATCAACGAGAATTCGCCAGTTACTTTCAGAGGGAGATTATCAACAGTCCTACTCTTTATTAGGGTGGTAAAAGAACTGAGGGTTACTTATTAGAAACAAAAGGGGTAATAAAACTATGAAACTAATAGGGATTTCAGGGACTATCATTGGAGCAAAGACAAGTATTGTTGTCCAAAATGTCCTTGAGGAGGTAAAGAAACACCATCCAAATGTGGAAATTGAATTGTTGGATTTAAGAGAATATGATGTGCAGTTTTGTGATGGTCGAAACCCTTTGACCTACACAGGTGATACAAAAAAAGTTCTTGATATCATTCAATCTGCTGATTTTTATATTATCGGAACCCCAATTTTTCAAGGTTCATTATCAGGACCACTTAAGAATTTATTTGATTTAATCAATCCAAAGGATATTCGTAATAAAGTTATGGGATTTGTCGCTACCGGCGGTACTTACCAGCACTACCTAGTCATTGAAAACCAATTGAAACCGATTGCCGGATTTTTCCGGGCATTCGTAGCGCCAGGCTATGTGTACGTTAATAACGATCATTTCAATAAAGATAATGAAATCATCGATCAGGAAGTATTAAACAGAATTACAGACTTAGCAAAAGAAGTAGTATTCATGCAAGAAGCATTAAAATCATCAGAGAAAAAATTAGAAACGGTCTTTTAACAGACTTTATTTTTATTTAGATATAAGTGGTGTCAATAAAATTCGAGAGGGGACAGATATTCATGACAAATTCATTAAAACCAATAAACCTATGGGGATTTATCGAAGAAAATAAGGAACAATTAAAGCCGCCGGTTAATAATAAAGTCATTTGGAAGGATTCGGAGCTAATGTTTATGATCCTTGGCGGTCCAAACAAACGACGTGATTTTCACGTTGATCCATCGGAAGAGATTTTTTATCAATTAAAGGGTAATTGTTACGTTGAAATTATCAATGCAGAGGGTAAAAGAGAAGTAATTACAGTAAAGGAAGGAGAGGTATTCCATTTACCTCCAAATGTACCTCATTCTCCGCATCGAGTGGCTGATACAATTGGAATTGTGATTGAACGTGACAGAGCAACTGGTGAATTAGAGGATTTTGTTTGGTTCTGTGATGAATGTGACCATGAGATGCATCGAGTTTCTGTCCAATTAACGAATATTGAAGTACAGGTAAAAGAGGCAATCAATGGTTTTAACAGTAATGTAGAGCTTCGTACTTGTAAGAATTGTGGTTATGTAATGCCGGAAGAAGCGAGTGAATGGAAATGCGAGTAGATTTTCATACACATATCATTCCAGAAAATTTCCCGGACTTTGCGGCGAAGTACCAAAATGATAAATGGCCAATCCTTCAGCCAACCTGTTCGTGTGGTGCTAATATCATGGTTGCAGGCAAGGTTTTTCGTGAAGTAACAGACCAGGTTTGGAGTCCAGAGAAGCGGATTAGTGATATGGAAAAGGAAAATGTAGATATACAGGTTCTCTCGCCCATTCCTGTAACGTTTTCTTACTGGGCACCGATAGAAGAAGCTGAAATTATGGCAAGATTACAGAATGATTTTATTGCAGAGAAAGTTGCACAATATCCAACGAAGTTTATTGGTCTTGGGACAGTCCCGCTGCAAAATGTTAAAATTGCCATTCGTGAACTGGATCGTTGCGTTCATGAGCTTGGTTTAAAGGGGATTGAAATTGGCACGAACATTAATGGGAAAAATTTAGATGATGAATCGTTAACAGACTTCTTTGCGATGTGTGAGAAGTGGAATGTTCCTATATTCGTTCATCCATGGGAAACATTGGGCAGCGATCGGTTTACCAAACATAACTTAATGTACACGGTTGGGATGCCAAGTGAAACCGCTTTAGCTGCCGCAAGCTTAATCCTAGGTGGTGTCATTGAAAAGTTTCCAGGATTAAAGATTTGTTTTTCCCATGGCGGCGGCTCACTGCCTTATATTCTTCCCCGTCTTGATCATGGGTGGAATGTCTGGCCGCACCTTCAACTGATCGAGCAGCCTCCTAGTTTTTATGCCAAGAAATTTTTCTATGATTCTATCGTAAATAATCCTGTGAATATTAAATTCCTAGTTGAAAAATTTGGAGCAGAGCAAGTCATCATGGGTTCTGATTACCCTTTCCTGCTCAGGGAAACACCTCCTGGGAAGATTATAGATGATACTCTATCCCTTACTGCTGACCAAAAAAGAGCAATGTTAGGTGAAAATGCACTAAGATTCTTAAATTTACCGGTTAATCAACTAATTTTGTAGGAAAAGAGATGAGTAGATGGCAGAAAAAGTGATGACGCCAGAAGAAAGATTACAGCAAATGGGCTTGGAACTTCCGCCTCTGCGCCCTGCATCTGGAAATTATGTAAGATGTGTTCGCACAGGGAATCTTCTATTTACTTCGGGTCAGGGAACAGATGAATTCCGAGGGAAATTGGGTGAAGATGTATCAATAGAAGTAGGATATCAGGCTGCTAGACAGTGCATGCTCAATCTATTAGCCGTTATTAAACATGAACTCGGCGACCTTAGCAAAGTGAAAAGAGTGGTCAAAATCCTTGGTTTTGTAAACAGTACACCAGATTTTACTGATCACCCCAAAGTAATGAATGGCTCCTCAGACTTGTTGGTTGAGGTATTTGGTGAAAAAGGCAGACACGGCAGGTCTGCTGTTGGGATGGCACAGCTGCCACACAATAATGCTGTAGAGGTTGAGATGATTTTGGAAGTAGAGGATGGTGATCAAAATGAGTAAGTTGCTTGAAGAACAGCTTAAGATTAACGATGCTAAGCTATTTATTAATGGAGAATATGTAAATGCTAGTTCAGGTGAAACCTTTGACACTATTAATCCCGCAACGAATCAAAAGTTAGCTTCAGTCGCAAGTGCCAGTGTGCATGATGTTGAGAGTGCGATTCAAGTTGCTCAAACATCTTTTGAAAATGGTATCTGGAGCAAAATGCCAGTTGAAGAGAGAGCTAAGATTCTTTGTCGAATGTCCGATCTTGTCATGGCTCGTGTTGATGAGTTAGCGTTGCTTGAAACATTAGATGTGGGAAAGCCGATAAAAGAAAGCAGAGATTTTGATATACCAAGAGCGGCTTCAAATTTACGATTCTTTGCAGAAATGGCAAAGTATATTCATCATGAGCATTATCCTCAATCCAAGCATATGAGCTATACACAATATGCTCCAGCTGGAGTTACAAGCTTAATCATTCCTTGGAATCTGCCATTCATGCAAATGACTTGGAAAGTTTCAGCAGCTTTAGCTGCAGGCAATACGGTTATTGTGAAACCAGCATCTTATACTCCATTAAGTGCTGTCATGTTAGGTGAAATTGCCAATGAAGCAGGACTTCCACCAGGAGTTTTGAATATTCTTACCGGACCAGGCTCAACGGTAGGGACGGCTATGACCACTCATCCATTTGTGCGCAGGATCTCATTTGTCGGGGAAAGTTCAACCGGTAAAACGGTGATGAGAAATGCGGCCACACAGTTAATCCCAGTTTCACTAGAATTGGGCGGAAAATCAGCAAATATTGTGTTCGATGATGCTGACTTGGATGAAGCAGTTCAAGGATCGATTGAAGCGATATTTAGAAATCAAGGTGAAATATGTCTTGCAGGTTCAAGGCTGTTAGTACAGGAAACAGTATATGAACAATTCCTAGAAAAATTGTTACCAGCGGTTAAGAAAATCAAAGTGGGAGACCCATTGGATGAAAATACAGATATGGGTGCCCTTATTTCCACAAATCATTTAGAAACTGTTGACAAATACGTGCAGATTGGATTAGATGAGGGGGCAAAGCTTGCTACTGGCGGAAAGCGTGTAGAAGGTTTAACAGAAGGTAATTTTTACGAGCCAACCGTACTCTATGATGTAAATAATAAAATGAGAGTAGCGCAAGAAGAAATTTTTGGACCGGTGTTAGTGGTTATTCCTTTTAAAACAGAAGAGGAAGCGATTCAAATTGCGAATGATTCGATATACGGGTTGGCTGGTGTTGTATGGTCAAATGATTTGAGGCGTGCCCATCGTGTAGCAGATCAGATTAATTCTGGTTTATTCTGGATCAATTGTTGGTACTATCGAGATTTAAGAACTCCTTTTGGCGGTTCGAAGGCTAGTGGTATTGGCAGGGAAGGCGGACGTCATAGTTTCGATTTCTACACTGAGGCTAAAACGATTACAATGAAATTGTAAGGGCTTAGGGAAAGAGTGGCTGTATGGCCACTTTTTCCTATAATGGAAAAAAGGCAGGTGGATGTATAATGAGTAATTTCATAGAATTGATTACAACTGAATTAATTAGGGCAGAGAATAGTCAAATGCCAGTAACTCCGCTATCAGAGAGGGTTTCCACCCTTAATGTTCGTGATGCATACCATATACAGCTTAAGGTAATTGAGAAAAAGATAGAAGAAGGACATGAGATTATTGGGAAGAAGGTGGGTCTAACTAGCGCTGCAATGCAGCAGATGCTCGGAGTTGATGAACCAGATTACGGCCACCTATTAGATAATATGAGGATTTCTGATGGTGACAAGGTCAAAATCAGTGAATTCATCAGTCCAAAAGTCGAGGCGGAAATTGGTTTTATTTTAGATAAGGACTTAGTAGGACCAAATGTAAATTATTTAGACGTGTTAATGGCTACAAAATATGTGGTGCCGACCATTGAGATAATTGATAGCCGTATAACTGATTGGAAAATTAGATTAGAAGATACTGTGGCGGATAATGGATCATCTGCAAGAGTAGTTGTTGGGAATAAATTAAGTACAATAGAAGGTTTTAATTTACGGACCCAGGGAATGGTCCTTTATAAAAATGATGAAATGGTTGCAACAGGAGCTGGAACAGCGGCGTTAGGACACCCTGCAAAAGCAGTTGCCTGGTTGGCGAATAAATTACATGAATTTGGCATCCATTTAAAGGCGGGTGAGTTGATTCTTCCAGGAGCACTTTCTGGTGCAGTTCCTGTAAAAGAGGGAGATAAGATTTCAGCACATTTCGGCTTATTGGGAACTGTTTCTGTAACATTCGAGTAAACAAATAGGAGGTTTTATAAATGAAACTGATGCAAGGAACAGAACAAGAAATTGTAAAATACCTTTTAGACGCAGAAAAGGAAAAACGAGAAGTCGAAAAAATTACGACAAAATACCCGGCCTTAACATTTGAGCAGGCATATGAAATCCAACAAAAATTGATTGAGCAAAAAGAACAGGAAGGACTTCGACGGATCGGAGTTAAACTCGGGTTAACAAGTAAAGCGAAGCAAGAAATGATGGGGGTCCATGAAGCGATTTATGGATATCTAATGGATGATATGCTTGCCACAGAATGGGAGCCAGTACCTTATAGCAGTTTCATCCATCCAAAGGCAGAACCTGAAATTGCCTTCTTCATTGATGAAGATATCCAAGGGACTTCTGTTTCAGCGGAAGATATTTTAAGTGTTACAAAATATGTGGCACCAGCTATTGAGATTATTGATAGTCGTTATTTAGATTTCAAGTTTACTCTGGTTGATGTTGTAGCTGATAACTGTTCATCTTCAAAATTTATCGTCGGAAACAAATGGAAGTATCCTGAATCTCTTGACCTGAAAGAAATCGGTGTATATATGTCCAAAAATTCAGAAGTGGCCACTGTCGGCACAAGTGCTGCAGTATTAGGAAATCCTGCTGTAGCGGTAGCCTGGGCAGTAAATAAGCTTGGAGAAACGGGACGCGGCTTAAAAAAAGGTGATATCGTTCTTAGTGGTGCCATTACGGAAGCGATTAGCTTTCAAGCTGGAGATACCATTTTAGTAGATTTTGCAGAACTGGGTAGTGTATCATTCTCTTGTAAATAATAGTATAGAATCTAGATAGAAATAAATGTAGAGGAGAGGATACATATGGAACTAACATTAGAGTATGCCAAACAATTAGACCAAACTGACAGCTTGAACAGATTTAGAGAGGAATTTTACATAAAACCAAATACCATTTATATGGATGGAAATTCGTTGGGCCTCCTTTCAAAAAGAGCGGAACGGACTCTCTTAGAATCCTTAAATGATTGGAAAGAACATGGAATTGATGGCTGGACAAAAGGGAAACACCCTTGGTTTTTTTTATCAGAAAGATTAGGAGAGATGATGGCACCGTTAGTAGGTGCTTCTTCGGATGAAGTCATTGTAACGGGTTCGACCACGGTGAATTTGCATCAACTTGTTGCTACTTTTTATAAGCCGGAAGGTAAGAAGTCAAAAATTCTTGCTGATGAATTAACCTTTCCATCTGATATTTACGCTCTTCAAAGCCAGCTCCGAATACATGGATTTGACCCAGATACACATCTTATTCGCGTAAAAAGCCGGGATGGCCGTTTCTTAGATGAAGAGGATATTATTGATGCCATGACCGATGACATTGCTCTTATCATTTTGCCTACGGTTCTTTATCGAAGTGGCCAAATCTTAGATATGAAGCGTTTATCGGTAGAGGCCAATAAAAGAGGGATCTTAATCGGTTTTGATGGATGTCATTCCATTGGTGCTATTCCTCATTCGTTTAGTGAATGGGGTGTTGATTTTGCATATTGGTGCAATTATAAGCATTTAAATGGTGGTCCAGGAAGTGTTGGAGGATTATATGTAAACAAAAAACACTTTGGAACTGCTCCTGGACTTGCGGGCTGGTTTGGTTCTAAAAAAGAGAAACAATTTGATATGGAACATTCATTAACACCTGCTGAGTCTGCCGGAGCTTATCAAATTGGGACACCACATGTGTTAAGTCTTGCACCGTTACTTGGTGCTTTGGAGATTTTTGAAGAAGCTGGGATTGAAAATATCCGGGAAAAGTCATTGAAAATAAATCGGTTCTTAATGGATTTATTGGACCAAGAGGTATCTGGTATGGGATTCAACATAGGTAACCCTCAAGACGATGTGAGTCGTGGAGGTCATGTGAGCCTAGAGCATAAAGAAGCAGCACGGATTTGCAAGGCATTAAAAGAAAATGGTATTATTCCTGATTTCCGAGCCCCTAATATTATTCGTCTAGCCCCAGTGGCTCTTTACACCTCTTATAGTGAGGTATGGGAAGTAGTACAAATTATTAAGAAGATTATGGAAGAAAGACAATATGAAAAGTTTGCAAATGAACGAGAGGTCGTAGCATAAAATTACTAATAGTAGGAGGAACTATATGGGGAACAAAAATACTCATTTAAATAAAGGGAATGAACCTGAAAAAGGATTGAAGCGCGAATTAAAAACCAAGCAGCTAACGATGATTGCAATGGGATGTGCAATTGGTACGGGATTATTCCTTGGAAGCGGCCTTGCCATTAGTACTGCTGGACCGGGTGTAATACTAAGTTATGCAATTGGTGCATTTATTGTATTACTATTAATGGGGTGCTTATCCGAAATGACGGTGGCCCACCCAACGTCAGGGTCTTTTGGCACCATTTCAGAAAAGTATGTTAGCCCGCTAGCTGGTTTTCTTGTCCGCTATTCATATTGGATAGCTAACGTTCTTGCGGTCGGGGTAGAAGTGAGTGCTATTGCTGTCTATATGAAGTATTGGTTCCCTGATGTTCCGGGATTCGTCTGGATATTGTTATTTGCGGGTGTATTAATTTATGTAAATGCCACGAGCGTAAATACCTTTGCTACTTTTGAGTATTGGTTCTCTATGATTAAAATAAGTGCAATAGTTGGTTTCATACTTTTAGGATCTTATATTTTATTTGGTAATTCAACTCAGCCGAATATGGGACCTGAGAATATTGTCAATGACGGAGGTTTCCTGCCTTTTGGTTGGTGGGGGATGTGGGTCGCAATCTTTATTTCATTATTTAGCTTTTTAGGAACAGAAATGATAGCGGTTACAGCTGGAGAAGCTAAAGATCCCGACGTAGCCGTGCCAAAAGCGCTGAAAGCAACGGTATTCCGATTATCTACATTCTATATTATTACTATCGGAATTATGTTAATGATTGTTCCTTGGAAATCTGCAGGTGTAGAAGAAAGTCCTTTTGTAAAGGTCATGGAACTCTTAAATATTCCTGGTGCTTCTGGTATTATGAATTTTATTATATTAACTGCTGCCTTATCTGCTATGAACAGTCAACTTTATGCCTCTACACGGATGATGTTTTCTTTGTCCCAGGGAAATGACGCTCCGGCCTTTTTAAGCAAATTAAGCAAAAAAGGAGTTCCGTTAAAGGCTCTTGGTGTTTCTACTTTTGGGATTTTCCTTGCAGCTGCAGTAAATGCACTATTACCAGGCTCCTCCTATGCGTTTATGATGGGGATTTCAATGTTCGGTGCTATTTTTACATGGTTTATGGTGTTTGTATCCCATTTGTTTTTCAGAAGAAAGTGGGAGAAGTCAAATGGCCGTAAATTGCCTGTAAAAATGATTGGCTTTCCTTATTTAACGATCGCAGGAGCAGTACTACTATTGAGTTTAATGATCACAACATGGTTTACAGATTTTAAGATTATGCTTCAATTCGGAATTCCATGGTTACTGTTTTTAACGGCTGCCTATTTCTTTTTTAAAAAAAGATCCAACACTCAAAAATCAGTAAATGAAACGAATGATATTTTAGATGAGAATATAAATTAATAACTTATTAATTCATACATCAGTACCACATTAGAACAGGGGGAGTATATTACGTGAATACACCAGAAAAAAACACAAGCATCGGTTTGGAAAAATCGATTCAAACAGATTTTCAAAAAGCAATGTCCTATGGTGATTACCTGCACCTTGATAAGATTTTAGATAGTCAGCACCGGTTATCTGATCACCATGATGAAATGTTATTTATTATTATCCATCAAACAAGTGAATTATGGATGAAATTAATTATTCATGAATTAACAGAGGCGATCCAGTATATTCGCCAGAATAATTTAGAGCCATCCTTTAAAATTCTGTCACGCGTTTCGAGAATTCAGCAGCAATTGATTCAATCATGGAGTGTGCTTTCTACCTTAACCCCTTCAGAGTACCTAGAGTTTAGGGATAAGCTCGGTCAATCTTCCGGCTTCCAGTCCTACCAGAACCGGATAATTGAATTTGCATTAGGAAACAAAAATGCTCATACCCTAGCAGTCTATCAGCATCAAACAGAGCTGTATATAAATATGCAGGAGGCACTTCATAAACCAAGTATTTATGATGCAGCCATCCAAGCGCTTGTTGCTCGTGGAATTCCTGTTGATGAAGAGGTCTTAAATCGCGATTTGTCCAAAAACTATGAACCTAATGAAAGTGTTGAAGAAGCATGGTTGACAGTCTACCGTAACGTTGACCAATACTGGGACTTATACGAGCTTGCTGAGAAGTTAGTTGATATTGGCAATCAACAGCAATTATGGCGATTTAATCACATGAGTACAGTGGAAAGAATCATTGGTCATAAATCAGGAACTGGCGGATCATCGGGTGTATCCTATTTAAAAAGAGTTCTAGACCAGCAATTCTTTCCTGAACTTTGGAGCTTACGAACAAAGTTATAGTATAAAATCCACCATTTCTTATCAATGGTGGATTTTTTATAATCACAAAGCAAAAAGCACCGATTAGTGCTTTTTGCTTTGTTTGTGTTATTTTAATCTTTTGCTTAGGAGATAAATGATTCCAGCAAGTGTAACAACTAAAATAAACTTACTTGCAAGAACTAGATAACTGATGGTTTGAGAACTAGTATATACTTAATGATAGTAATTTAGGAGAGGAGGTTTGTAATATGAAACCAAAAGTAATCGTTTATAAAAAAGTGGATAAAAAGGTAATCGATCTATTAAATGAATATTTTAATGTTATTTATTTTGAGAAATTGGATAATCAATCTTATCCTGAATTTCTTGAAGAAATAAAGGATGCACAAGGGATATTGGGGTCAGGGTTAAAAGTAGATAGTGAATTATTAAAACTTGCACCTCATTTGAAAATTGTGTGTAACACATCTGTAGGATACGACAATCTGGATTTGACGGCTTTGGAAAAGAGTGGAATGATGGCGACAAATACACCAGATGTTTTGAATGACACTGTAGCGGATACGATTATGGGTTTAATACTATCCACTGCTAGGAGAATCCCAGAATTAGAACATTGGGTGAAAACGGGTCAGTGGAAATCAGGTCTCGAAGAAAAATGGTTTGGTGTGGATGTCAATCATAAGGTACTAGGGATTATCGGTATGGGGGGGATTGGTTCAGCAGTAGCCAAAAGAGCCCATTATGGCTTTGATATGGAGATTCTATATCATAATCGTTCTCGAAAGGAAGAAGCTGAACAAAAGTTTGGTGCTAAATATTGTTCGCTGGAAGAATTGTTAAAGAAGTCTGATTTTGTATGCTTAATGACACCACTGACTCCTCAGACTGAAAAGTTAATGGGAACAAAAGAATTCAATCTCATGAAAGAGTCTTCAATCTTTATTAACGCTTCTAGAGGGAAAACCGTGGATGAAGAAGCATTGATTCATGCACTTCAAAGAGGTCAAATACTGGGTGCTGGACTTGATGTATTTGTAGAGGAACCTGTAAATTTGGACAACCCGCTCCTGTCCATGAAAAATGTTGTTACATTGCCTCATATCGGCTCTGCAACATATGAAACTAGATTCAAAATGGCCATGTTAGCCGCAACAAACCTAGTCGCAGGGTTAAAGGGGGACACTCCTCCAACCTTAATTAAATGAAAGTAAAACCAAAAAATACCTTGCCTAATTCATGGCGAGGTATTTTTAAACTTCTAAATTTTTGGCATTGCTTGCATGTTTTTTTATAAATAAGGAGCATTTTTCCGCTATGAACCCCTTTTCAAAATCCATGGATGCAACATGATAGGAATTAGTTAATGGAATCATTTCCTTAGTATCCGATTTAATGGTAGCCATAAGATATTTGCTGTTTTCAGGTGGAACGACGTGATCCTCCTCGGATTGAAATGCCAACACTGGACATGAAATAGTTGGAAGTTTATCCCGTGTCTCGTCCATTAAAGCAAATAACTGATGAATGGAACGTACGGGTGCCTTTGGATAGGTAATTTCATTAACACTTTTATCCTTTATATCAGGCTTTCCTTCATTAATATAACGGGGAAGATGTCTATTTTTATACCTTTTCATTGGAGGAATGGATATTATTGCGGCATTGATTAGCATAATTCCTTTAATATTTCTGTGTTTATTTGTAAGATTTAGCGTTAATGTACCACCCATAGATTGACCAATCACAAAGATATCTTGACAACGATTTTGTAAAAAATAATATCCATCTTCTATACTTTGAATCCAATCTTGGTAGGTGCACTTTTCCATATCCTCATAATGTGTCCCATGTCCTCTCAATCTAACTCCGTAGACTGAGAATCCTTTAGATGCAAGGTATTCTCCCAGAAACCTTACGCTTTGTGGGGTTCCAACAAATCCGTGACATATTAAAATTCCAATTTGATTCCCTTTAAAGAAAAAAGATTCAGCACCTGGTAATACTTGGTATTGTTCAACCATTTAAACTCTCCTTTCTTTTTTCTCTCTTTATGTAAAAGTAAAAAAATATAGGATCATAATCTATGAAGTTTCATTATATTCACAATATACATATTAATCCGATGTGTCAAGTAGGGATTGTGTTTTAAATCGAAATTTATAGAGGCCCTAGAATGCTTATCCCTCCTAAAGCAAACAATAATTCAAGGAATATGTCACAAGTGATTCTTACCTTGGAGGTAGTTTGAATGAGTCGACTAGACAGGCTCAAAATGGGGAAAGTGGAAACAAAACATTTCCAACAGTTTAATGAGTTATTACGATATGTGTTTCAAGTAACCAAAAAGGATTTACAAATGGTTGGGTGGGAAGAACGTGAAATAGCATTAGCTAAAAAGCCAGTTTTGGATCAGGCGGATGTTTTAGGCTGGTTTGATGGTGAAAAACTGGTGTCACAACTAGCTGTTTACCCTTTTCAAGTAAACATTTTTGGAAAATCATTTGAAATGGGAGGGCTGACTGGCGTCGGCACCTATCCAGAATACGCCAATATGGGACTTATGTATAAGTTGATGAGTCAGGCACTTGCGGATATGCGGGAAAGAAAACAATCGATATCTTATTTATTTCCCTATTCGATTCCCTATTATCGCCGTAGAGGATGGGAAATTGTTTCGGATAAGATGACTTTTGAAGTAAGAGATGTTCAATTACCAAAGATTAAGAAAGTTCCAGGATATGTGGAAAGATTGAATATAGAGCACCCAGACGTAAGGATTGTGTATAAACTCTATTCGAGTAAAATGCATGTGGGTATGCTTCGAAATGAATTGGCCTGGGATGAATATTGGAGATGGGATGTTGATGAATTAACGGCAGCCGTTTATTATGACAAAACACACAAGCCTCAAGGGTATCTATTGTACTGGATATCTGAGGACGTGCTTCATATTAAAGAAATGGTTTATATGAATCAAGAGGCAAGGATTGGACTATGGAATTTTATTGGTGCTCACTTTTCAATGGTATCAAAGGTTGTAGGGAACATTTTTATGAATGAACCATTAGCCTTTTGGCTGGAGGATGGAGATATAAAAGAAACGATTTCTCCCTATTTTATGGCACGTATAGTTTGTGCTAAACAGTTTATTTCTCAATACCCTTTTAAAGCAACAGGTACGAATATACAGTTAACGTTTATGCTTGAGGATCCAATGCTCGAGTGGAATCAAGGAACATTCACACTAAATGTTAATGCAAATGGTCAAGGAGAATTAAATCAAAGTAACGATGCGCCAACATTTTCTCTCGACATACAGACACTGACGACTATGCTGCTCAGTTATAAGAGACCCTCTGACTTGGCTGCAATTTCAAGACTAAAGGGGAATACACAGGATGTTGAGATATTAGAGAATTTGATTGAGAGGCAAACACCATACTTTTCGGATTACTATTAATAATGGAGGGTGATATCTATGAAAGAAAAAGAAGGCGAACCTCAATTTCAAAGTGGGAAGAAAGTTAAAAAAGCTGAAAAAGGATTATATGGACTTGACCCAGAAATGAGTTTGTTATCGGTTAGTTTTGCTACCACTGAAAATCCTTATTTGAATGAACATTACCAAGAGGATTCAAAAGAAAACGAGTTCGAATAAGAGAGTTACAATCGGGTAATCTACCTTAGTAATTATTCATTTTTAGGAGGTAATGGAATGTATTTCTATAGAGAAGATTTAATTAATATTATTGTTCCTGACAAACCTGATCCAGCAGCGGCTAAAGTGCTCCAAGAAACATTGGGTGGAAGATTCGGCGAGATGCGTACGATGATGCAGTTTTTCTTTCAAAGCTCAAACTTTAGAGGAAATCAAAAGCAATACCGCGATTAAATTAGAGGGATTTTCCTTGAGGAAATTGCTCATGTTGAGTTGGTACAAACAACAATCAATCAACTATTAAATGGTTCAGGCGAGGATGCAGTTGGGGCTGAAGGAAGTACTGGAGCGCCTTTAGAAGAAGCAATCAAACATGCAAACCCACATCATTTTATTCATGGCGCCCAAGCCTCACTTCCGGTTGACGCTGCGGGGAATCCGTGGAATGGAAACTATGTATACAGTCATGGTAACTTGATTAGCGATTTATTAAATAACGTTACCTTAGAGTCTACTGGTGTCTTACAGAAGTCACGAATCTATGAAATGAGTTCAAATAAAACCTTTAGAGAAACATTGGCTTTCTTAATCGTCCGTGATAATGCACACCAAAATGCCTTTGCTAAAGCATTGGAAACCCTAGGTGTAGATTGGGGGAAAATATTCCCAGTTCCGAATTATGACATTAATAAATACCCAGAATGCCGTAAATATGTAGAAATGGGCTTCCATAATGCACAATTTAATTTTAGATTAGATGAAACATTGATCGGAACAATATTCCAAGGGCAATCACCAAGTAGGAATGACGGTACACTGCAAGTAGTTCCACCACCGCAAGGTCATCCAGTTCCAATGATGCCAGAAATGCCAAATGAACATAGTCCTGGAATAAGTGATTTATTTAATTAATGAAAAAAGGATGAGACACAATCGTGTTCATCCTTTTTGTCGTTAAATTAACAATCACCATGCTTATTAAGATGTAAGGGAGGAGGAATAAGCCAGCCTTTTTCCTTATTTAAACGGAGTACTTTTCCTCCAAGTGCGACCTTTTGTGCATGGAATTGTGCATTCATCATAGCTATGTCTTCCCTGATTGATTTACCTATTGCTTGACTGCAGGCTACTAATCCAGCGGCTATATCAGCAGAAAGTCCAGCAGCAATGGCTGGGTCTATGATTCGAGCACCAACTGGAATATCTTCTAAACATGCTTCAGGCGGCTCTGGTTGCCCAGGCGGTAACCCAATGCCGTTTTCTTTTAATAGTTCCTCCAATTGCTTGTTTTCACCCTGACAAATTTCACTTGCTTCTACTAATAACTTCTTTAAATCCTCATCACCTGCATGGTTTAACATGGTTTGATAGCCTGCAATCTTACCGTTATTCACCAATACAGCAGACCATAAATCAAACACTTCGCCATAGTGTAAAGGCTCTTCCTTAGGGTTCCCACTTAAAATTCCCATCGTTACCCTCCTTAGTGTGTACGTAAATTTATTCATTTAGAGTGCCACCTTTCATAAAGCACATCAATTATGATTTCCAATTCGTTGCTGATTCATTAATATTAATCCTTTAAATCATGATTTTTTTGGACATGTATCCGTATATTCTTCATAAAATGTACAAGTTGAAACAAAGGTGGAGTGGTTTATTTGAGTATTAGCATTTTAATCAGTTATATCATTTTGGGATTTACGCTAGCAGCTCCAATTGGTCCTGTAAATTCTGCACGATTAGATAAAGGGATAAAAAATGGTTTTTGGCATGCGTGGATTGTTGGTGCTGGTTCAATGGTGGCAGATGGATTCTTTATGCTCCTTGTTTATTTAGGAATGGTTCAATTTTTGGGGATTCCTATTATTCAAATATTTCTTTGGCTTTTTGGGGGATTTATTCTTGTTTATTCAGGAGTAGAAAGTATCAGGAATGCGAATACCATTACTCTAACATACAGTCGAAACAAAGAATCATTAATGAAGTGTTTTTTGACAGGGTTTATTATGTCGATTACGAGTCCCTTATCGGTTCTGTTTTGGTTAGGAATTTATGGCTCGGTCTTAGCAAAAACGGCTCAAACAAATGGAACAGAATCGCTCTTAATTTATAGCAGTATGATTTTTTTGGGATTGACCGTATGGGATTTATTTGTTGCGGTACTAACAACTGGCTCCCGAAAACTCCTGACAGTCAAGAGTTTAATTACTATTTCGATTATTTCGGGTGCCTCACTTGTGTTGTTTGGTCTTTATTTTGGATTCCAGGGTATTAAAGCGCTCTTGAACTAATTTCATAAAAAATGGTTTATAGTAAGAGCGAGAAGTGCTAATCACGAATTATTGTGAATTAGCACTTCTTTTTAGGTTACTATCTCGCTTGACTTTTTGAAAATAATCCGTATAATACTCATTTGTGTCGAATAATTTTTTTCTTCTCGTGTTCATATATTGTTCATATTTAACTGTTACTATAATAAATGATAGATTAATGGATTCTTAAACTCATAAAAAACCCCAACTTAAAGAATGATTATTTTTAAAAGGCAGGTGCAAAAAATGAATAACTTAACTCAAAAGGGTCAAGGTATTTTAAATAAATATATTGGCTTTTTCTTATTGGCGGTATTCTTCCTTTGGATGAAAACCTATATAGCTCAATTAACTCAATTTGATTTAGGAATTGAAAATACACTACAAAAGTTCTTATTATTTATTAATCCGTTAGGATCATCTTTATTATTTTTAGGATTTGCAGCTTTATTTAAAGGACGCAAAAAATATATTGCACTACTCATGATTGATTTCTTTCTATCCTTTCTCTTATTTGCCAATGTCGTGTATTACAGGTTCTTCAATGACTTTATTACTTTACCAACATTAACGCAGACTCAAAACTTTGGTGATGTAAGCGGAAGTGTCGTAACACTATTAAGACCATATGATTTCTTATTCTTTATGGATATTATCCTTTTGATTGCTTTACTTGGTTTTCGCTTTGTAAAAGTGGAATTTAAAGACATGAATCGCAGAAAAGTAGCTGCTTTATTCTCATTATCACTTGCTATTTCTTGTGGAAATCTTGGACTAGCTGAAAGTGATCGTCCTCAATTGTTAACCAGAGGATTTGACCGTAATTATATTGTGAAATATTTAGGTATGTATAACTACACCATTTATGATGCCGTTAAAAGTACAAAAGCTTCTGCACAAAGGGTTATGGCAAACAGTGACGATATGACTGAAGTAATCAACTATACAAAAGCGAATTATGCTGAGCCAAATCCTGCGTATTTTGGTGCTGGAAAAGGCATGAATGTGGTTTATTTGCATCTTGAATCCATGCAAAACTTCCTAATTGACTACAAATTAAATGGGGAAGAAGTAACACCGTTTTTAAATTCCTTAACAAAGGATCAAAACACACTCTATTTTGATAACTTCTTCCATCAAACAGCACAAGGTAAAACATCTGATGCAGAATTTATCCTAGAAAATTCATTATATGGATTACCACAGGGTTCTGCTTTTACAACAAAAGGTTTAAATACGTATCAAGCAGCACCAGCGATTCTTGGTCAGCAAGGCTATACGTCTGCTGTCTTCCACGGGAACTCAGGAAGCTTTTGGAATCGTGATGAAATTTATAAATCGTTTGGATATAACAACTTTTTTGATGAAAAATACTATGATATGAAGCCTGAAGACCTTGCTGAATATGGTCTCATGGACAAACCGTTCTTCGAACAATCAATTCCAATGTTGGAATCATTGCCACAGCCGTTTTATACAAAGTTTATGACTGTAACACACCATTATCCGTACCCTCTTGCTGAAGGAGAAGCAACGATTGCACCGCATACTACGGGTGATAAATCAGTTGATACTTACTTCCAAACTGCTCGATATGCGGACGAAGCATTAAAACAATTCTTTGATTATCTAAAGGAATCTGGTTTATATGATAATACAATCATTGTTATGTACGGGGACCATTATGGAATTTCAGAAAATCATAATAAAGCTATGGAAAAAGTTCTAGGTAAAGAAATTACAGATTTCGATAGTGCAGGATTACAACGTGTACCATTCTTCATCCGTGTTCCTGGAATTGAGGGTGGAGTCAACCACGAATACGGTGGGCAAATTGATATCCTACCTACACTTCTTCACTTGTTAGGGACAGATACTAAAGATTATGTACAATTCGGTACTGACCTTTTATCTGAGCAACATGATGAACTTGTTCCGTTTCGTGATGGCGGCTTTATGAGTCCAACCATTTCATCTGTAAATGGTAAGTTTTACGACTCAAGCACGGGAATGGAATTAGATGAAAATAGGATGGAAGAGGCAATGAACTTACAGCAAACCGCAGAAAATAAATTAGCGCTTTCTGATAAAGTGGTAAACGGAGACTTATTACGCTTCTACACACCTGGAAACTTTACTCCTATAGACCGAACACAATACAACTACAATCCATCTCAAGATGATGAAGAATAAGCTTTAAAGCTGGCTGTTTAGGAAATTCCTAAACAGCCTTTTTATATCTTTTTTATTGGCTATGTTAAAGCTTAATATTGATTTTGGCACTCTGTTGATTTGTGCGGAA
>NZ_NPDD01000086.1 GCF_002272245.1 Bacillus sp. 7884-1
GAAGCGCCTGGAGCACAAATCAACAGACAAGTATAACAGAGCCTTTATATTAAAGATGTCCAAAATATGAATTTTTTAAATACATAAAAATTTAGAAGGAAAGTCTCCTTTGATTGTCGAATGGATGTAGGACAGATGGGAGATGGGACAAATGAAATTACAAATGGCTGCTACAAATCATGTTGTTACAGGTGAGAAGTCGTGCATTTTATGCAGTAAGGACTTTGAATATGCTGCAATCGTTAGTGGAGAGAAAAATGTAGAGAATTTGTCATCAATCTATAAGGGTAAAGTATTAACTGATCAAGTGGTAGTCTTAAAAAATAATATTGCCAACAATGGAGCTTTACACATCATTGATGTTGAAATTATGGTTAGATGCCCACATTGTAAATCCAATCATCGATTTAATCAGTTTCTTACATTGCAATCATAGGGATAAATAAGATAAGGTAAAAAGCACCTAATAAAGGTGCTTTTATCGTGTATAAAAGGGACTTTTTGAAAAAATCAGAATAGGTCTAGAACCAGTGTGATTTGAATATTTACTATTAATAAATTACTCTAAGGAGGAAACAAATGGCAGTATATACTTCTAGAAATGATGTACCAGTAAATGAAAAATGGAGCCTTGAAGACATTTATTCCGATTTAACCAAATGGGAAAACGATCTTCAGCTTGTTGAAAAAATGGCTGATAAACTGAAGCAATTTGATGGAGCCATTCAGGATGGTAAGAGTCTTTATCAATACTTGAAACAAAGAGAGGAATTATCGTATACATTTAATCATGTCTATGCTTATGCCATGCTGAGGGTAGATGAGGATACAAGGGAAACTAGTTCACAATCATTATTAGACCGTGCCAAAGGACTAAGTGTGAAGGTTAGTTCATCAACATCGTTTTTTATGCCATACCTATTAGGTTTAGATAATGAAACCTTAAGAAGCTTTATTGCAGAAGAGGAAGGTCTTAAGTACTTTGAAGAGGATTTATATGAATCCTTTCGATATAAGACACATGTCCTTAGTAAAGATCAGGAAGAAGTTTTATCACAATTAGGCGAAGCACTGTCTGCTCCAAGTACAACCTTTGGGATGATCAATAATGCAGATATTAAGTTTGGCGAAGTAACCAATAACAATGGTGAAAAGGTTCAGTTAACAAGAGGGATGTACTCGAAATTAATCGAGGATGAAGACCGGGAAAGACGGGGAGAAGCTTATAAAGCCTATTATAAGCCATATGTTGAATTAAAGAATTCCATAGCGAGCACTCTTTCAGCAGCAATCAAAAATAACGTCACCTTAGCAAAAATTAGGAAATATCCATCAGCATTAGAAAAAGCGCTTTTCGGTGATATGGTACCGAAGGAAGTATATGAGAACCTGATAACTGAAACGAAAAAAAATATCGCACCGCTTCACAGGTATTCCGAAATCCGCAAGCAGAAGCTGCAGCTAGATGAACTTAGGCAGTATGATATGTCCGTTCCTCTGGTACAGGGTGTAAAACAAGTCATACCATATGAGGAAGCATATGAAACCATGATAAAAGCTCTTGGTCCTCTTGGGGAAGAATATGTATCCATACTTAAAGAATTCAAGGATGCCAGGTATATTGATGTCCGTGAAACTCCTGGTAAGCGCTCAGGTGCCTATAATTTGGGGATATACGGGGTTCATCCATTTATATTATTAAATCACCAAGATGATTTGGACAGTTTATTTACGCTTGCCCATGAGTGTGGTCATGGGGTCCATAGTAAATTAAGCGCGCAGCATCAGCCTCAAATTACGGCTCGTTATAGTATTTTTGTCGCAGAAGTGGCTTCCACGGTCAACGAAATTTTGCTGATTAATTATTTATTAAACACAGAAAAGAATCTTGAAATAAGGAAGCATCTATTAAATCATTTCATTGACCAATTTAAGGGAACATTCTTTACCCAAGTCATGTTTGCAGAATTTGAGAAAATCACTCATGAGCTGGCAGAAAAAGGTACCCCATTAAATGTCGAGGTGTTTAATAAAACCTATGAAGCGTTGTTCAGGGAATACAATGGGGATGAGGTAGTTTTTGACGATGAAGTGAAATTTGGCTGGTCAAGAATTCCTCATTTCTATCGACCTTTTTACGTCTATAAGTACGCAACTGGTTTTGCCTCTGCAATTCATTTGGCAACGAAAATACTTGAAGGGGATAAAGAAACATTACAATCCTACCTTAACTTTTTAAAGAGCGGAAGCTGTGATTATCCACTCGAGTTGTTAAAGAAGACAGGAGTAGATTTAACCACTGCAGAACCAATAGAAAATGCCATGAAAAAGTTTGGAGCCCTTGTAGAAGAATTCTCAAGCTTATAATTATTAGGCTGTGTAAAAGGTAAATGTTGCTTTTAG
>NZ_NPDD01000087.1 GCF_002272245.1 Bacillus sp. 7884-1
AGCCAATTATTAAAAGATGTCACAAATTTTCTTTTTTTGACATCTTTTTTTATCACTGTTAATTGTTGCATGGTATGATGTGTTTAAGAATATATTTTACTCTTACCCTAGATTACCTTAAATGAAAATAGGTGATTAATATTTGGAAAAAAATCATTTCCTTAATTGGGATAATATTGATCATTTTTTTAGTTATTCATAATACTGAAACTTTCCAATTACTTAGAAGCGGGGATTTGGATTCCATCATACTGTCTTTGAAAGATACCACATATTCAAAATTCTTCTTTACCTTTATCATTATGGTGATTCAAAATTCATTTACCATTATTCCTCTCATAATTATCATTACGATAAACTATGCATTGTTTGGTTTTTTAAATGGTCTAATTTGGAGTTGGTTCACAAGCATAATTGCTGCTGGCATGTGGTTTATTTGCAGTCGTTATTTTTTCAATGATTGGGTACAGAAAAAAACGAATCCTGATTTGTTATCAAAAATGGAGCAGAATGGGCTGCTTTTTGTGTTTCAAGCTAGAATTATTCCGTTTGTTCCAACTAGCATAATCAATATTCTGAGTGGATTAAGTTCTATCACATTTAAACATTTTATGATTGGTACGATGTTTGGGAATCTCATCTTTTTCTTTGTGTTAACGCTCATCCCCGCAGGATTCATGGAGGGGAATATGGAGCAAAATATCCTGCTCGGTTTAGCGCTTGTTTTTGTAGGAATCGTAATTTTATATCGGCTTAAGAAAAAACAGAAAAGAAGAAAACATGTAAATTAATAAACATTTATATTTCATCTTGCACAATCAAAGAAATTATTGTACTCTAATATTTGCTTGTTAAATAGCTGTTAAACCTCTTTTTCTTGTTGGAAAGAAGAGGTTTTTTTATGTTAAGGCT
>NZ_NPDD01000088.1 GCF_002272245.1 Bacillus sp. 7884-1
GCACAAATCAAAAGAGTTCTAAAATCAACAGTTACCTTTAACACAGCCTAGGTTAAACGGAAGAGAGGGTGTTTACCATGAGTACAAACAAAAAAGGCAATCCATGGGCGTTGATACCTTTTGCTGTATTTTTAGTATTATTTATCGGATCGGGAATTGTCACGGGCGATTTTTATAAATTTCCGGTCATTGTGGCAATTGTTATTGCAGCAGCTGTAGCGTTAACAATGAATAGGAAAGAAACTTTTAATCAAAAGGTAGAAATTTTCACTAGAGGTGCGGGGGAATCAAATATCATGCTTATGGTTGTGATTTTCCTGTTAGCAGGTGCCTTTTCAGAGACAGCTAAAGGCATGGGTGCAGTAGATTCAACAGTTAATATGGCATTATCTATAGTACCTCAAAATCTGTTAATGGTCGGTGTCTTTATTATTGCTTGTTTTATATCCTTATCAATGGGGACAAGTATGGGAACAATTGTAGCACTAGCCCCTATAGGAGTTGGTATTAGTGAGCAAACGGATATATCACTTGCTCTTTCGATGGCAGCAGTGATAGGTGGAGCCATGTTTGGGGATAACTTGTCTTTTATTTCGGATACCACGATTGCAGCAGTCAGGACGCAAGGGACAAAAATGAAAGATAAATTTAAAATGAATTTTCTTATTGTTCTTCCTGCAGCCATTATTACCTGTATCATTCTTGCTATACTAACAATGGGTGAACAAGCCAATATCAGTCAGCAATCCTTTAATTGGATAAAGATTCTACCCTATCTAGGTGTACTAATTACTGCGTTGGCAGGAGTAAATGTATTTTTGGTTCTTGCATTCGGAATACTGTTCGCCGGTTTTATTGGGATAGTTGATGGCAGTTATAAGCTTATGGAACTCATTCAGAAAACGAGTGAGGGTATGGCGGGAATGTTTGAAATATCCTTCCTGGCCATTTTAATTGCTGGTATGGTGGAAGTAATAAAACATAATGGCGGAATTGATTATTTACTCCATCTCGTAACGAGTAACATTAAATCGAAAAAAGGTGCTGAATTCGGGATCGCTGGACTTGTAAGCTTAACAGATCTAGCAACTGCAAATAATACAATCTCAATCGTTATTGCTGGACCGCTTGCAAAGAATATAGCTGATAAGTACGGAATTGACCCTCGCAAATCAGCAAGTTTACTCGACGTTTTTTCGTGCAGCATTCAAGGATTAATCCCATATGGAGCTCAATTGCTCGTTGCTGCAGGGGTAGCTGGCATATCCCCTGTCAGTATTTTAACCTATTCTTATTACCCAGTATTAATAGGAATATGTGGAGTGGCAGCCATTTTAACTGGTTACCCACGTCTTACTATAAAAAGTGGTAATGAAAACACGACTAAACAATTACGTTCTGATCTACAGTGATCAGAGCGTTTTTTTTGCATAATCACGATGAATTACATAAAGTAAAGTTTAATAATAACAAATTCTTGCGACAAGAAGGTGAGGTAAATGTGTGTTGAAATTGTACCATTAGGTGATTCCGCAATCACGATTACCTTTGGCAATAAAATTGATGAAAGGATTCATCATCAAATTCATCAATTTCTACATGTGTTTAGAGGAAATAAGGTGGTAGGAGTGCTAGAATGTATCCCTGCCTATACGTCCATCTCCATATTTTATAATCCCTCAATTATTTCATATAATCTATTAAAGAAAAAAGTATATTCAGCCTATGAGGCTGCACTGGAAACAACCAAAATAGAATCAATTGTCTATAGGATCCCGGTTTATTATGGCGGGGAGACTGGACCGGATCTAAATTTCATTGCCGAATACAATAAAATAAGTGAGCAGGAAGTAATTAATCATCACGCAAACAAAGAATACTTGATACATATGATTGGGTTTGTAGCGGGTTTCCCATATCTAGGCGGACTTTCCGATAAAATCACCGCTCCTCGTCTAGAAAAGCCGAGATCCAAAATAGCGGCAGGGTCTGTTGGTATTGGAGGAAGTCAAACGGGGATATATCCAGCTGAGGTACCTTCGGGTTGGAGGATTATTGGCATAACCCCATTACGATTATTTGATATTGAAAATGAAAATCCGTCGCTTTTATCGACAGGAAATTATGTCACCTTCCTGCCTGTAGATTATGAGGAGTTCCTTTACCTAAAAGAACGGGCAGCTGCTAGAAAGTATGAAATATTGACTTACAAAAAGGGAGAGTAATAGACATGAATGTTATTGATCTTAATTGTGATCTTGGAGAGAGTTATGGGTTATATAAAATTGGAAATGATAAAGAAATTATGAAACATATCTCTTCTGCAAATATTGCTTGCGGCTATCATGCTGGAGATCATAATGTGATGATGGAAACCGTAAAACTGGCTAAAAAGTATCATGTGAGAATTGGCGCACACCCTGGATTTCCTGATCTAGCAGGATTTGGACGGCGGGAAATGAATATTAATCCAACAGAAATTTATAATCTAACCCTCTATCAGATTGGTGCCCTAGCTGCGTTTGCTCAAACTCAAGGTGTATCATTGGTTCATGTAAAGCCACATGGTGCACTATATAATATGGCATCTAGTAGTCGTTCAATCGCTGTTGCTATTGCACAGGCTGTAGCAGATTATGATAGAAGATTAATCCTTTTTGGTTTATCTGGCAGTGAACTTATACTGGCAGGTAATGAAAAGGGCTTGCTGACAGCGTCAGAAGTATTTGCTGATCGAACCTATCAGCCTGATGGGACCTTAACCTCGAGAAGCCAACAGAACAGTATGATTCATGATGTGAAGCTTGCAGCGGAAAGATTAATTCGAATGGTTAAGGAAGGAAAAGTAACTGCAACAGATGGTACCGACATAGATATCAGTGCAGACACAATATGTGTTCATGGCGATGAACCTGATGCCTTAGAGTTTAGTAAGGAATTAAAACAAGCTTTGTTAAAGGAAAATATAGGGATAAGAAAGTGTTGGTAAGTAAGATGAAGACTCCAATCTTTAAGGTAATAAAACCAGGATTGCAAACTACTGTACAAGACCTCGGAAGATATGGATTCCGTGAATACGGGGTTAGCCCATCAGGAGCGATGGACTCATATTCTTTACAAATGGGTAATTTATTAGTTGGTAACTTCTTAGGTGAGGCAGCACTTGAAGCACCTCTAATAGGACCCGTTCTCTTGGCTTTGCATGACGTCTCTATTGCAATATGCGGCGGTAATTTCACCCCGAAAATTAATAATAAGGAGGTAAACCTTTGGAAATGCACCGTAATAAAGAAAGGGCAAACCCTCTCGTTTGGCAGGGTAAAAGAGGGAGCAAGAACGTATATTAGTGTTGCTGGAGGTATTCATGTTCCACTCGTATTGAACAGTAAATCAACATATTTAACAGGGAAATTTGGAGGGTTGGATGGCAGGGCTCTAAAAGAAGGAGATATCCTTTATGGGAAACCCTGCATCAGAAGAAATAGATTTCTTCACGCCAAGTTTATTCCAGAATATACGAATTCATTAACACTTAGGATAATAGCGGGCCCCCATAAGGATAAATTTACTTCATTCGGATTCGAAACATTCCTGACTAGAGAATATATCATCTCTCCTCAATCAAACCGAATGGGGTATCAATTATCGGGTCCAAAAATTGAGCATAGCAGTACAGCTGATATTATTTCTGACACCATTCCCTTAGGTGGAATTCAAGTCCCACCAAGCGGGCAGCCCATTATTCTAATGGCTGAGCACCAAACTACAGGAGGCTATTCTAGAATAGGAACGGTTATATCAACAGATATCCCGCTTCTTGCTCAAGCTAAACCGGGAACAAGGATAAGATTTAAGGAGATTTCCCTTCAATCTGCCCAAAATTTGATAATCGAATGTAAGAAAACGATAAAATATTTAAACTTGTTGTCTAGGTCTTAACCTTCCTAAAAGTGAACTTAAATTCAGGTTTAATAGATTTTATGATATAATGATAGTAATAAATAATTCATGATAGCTGCATAACTTGGTAATAATAACCTAGTCCGAGAATTAACAGCATAATTAACTTCTCAAGTATGGTTTTTATAATAAATTTTTGATAAGGTGTGATTTTGTGACAGAATTAGTAAACGGAAAAGTGCAGCATCGAAAACTGCCTCTTAGTAAAAAAATCTTTCGAGCGATAGCCATTTCTCTCGGTGCGATATTAATGGCTACCGGTCTAGAGATCTTTTTAGTCCCCAACAAAGTAATTGATGGCGGCGTAACAGGTATATCGATAATGTTATCTCATCTAACGGGTCTTGAGCTCGGTATCTTTCTATTCCTGTTAAACCTGCCATTTGTATATTTGGGATACAAACAGATGGGTAAAACCTTCGCTATTTCTACTGTATATGGAATTATTGTTTTATCTGTTTTTACAACATTATTTCATCCAATACCAGCCTTTACCGACGATATACTTCTTGCGACCATTTTTGGCGGCATGATATTAGGAATTGGAGTTGGAATTGTTATTCGCTTCGGTGGAGCATTAGATGGTACAGAAATACTATCGCTTGTGATCACCAAGAAAGTACCATTCTCCGTTGGTCAAATTATTATGTTTATTAACCTCTTTATTTTAGGGGCAGCAGGATTTGTGTTCAGTTGGGACCGGGCGATGTATTCCTTGCTAGCTTACGTTATTGCTGCGAAAGCAATTGATACGGTAGTGGATGGTTTCGAGGAATCGAAATCTGTTTGGATTATCAGTGATGTAGCAGAAGAAATTGGAAATGCCGTAAATGCTCGCTTAGGTCGTGGTGTAACATACCTTAAGGGTGAGGGAGCCTATACCGGAGACCATAAGAAGGTAATTTTCAGTATCATCACTCGACTAGAAGAATCGAAACTGACAACGATTGTTGAGGAAATTGATCCAAATGCCTTTTTGGCGATAGCAGACATATCCGAAGTTAGGGGCGGACGTTTCAAGAAGAGGGACATCCATTAATTTACACATTTACGAAAAAATCTCAGGGCTAAGTTCTCTGGGATTTTTTTATTATCCTCTTTCAACGGTTTTTATGTTACATTTGATGTGTAACTGATAGATTACTAGAAAAGGATGAAACGGGATGTCAACAGACAAGAAAAGAATTGAGAAAGACTTCTTAGGTGAAAAAGAGATACCGGTTGATGCGTACTATGGGATTCAAACGATCAGGGCAGTAGAGAATTTTCCGATTACAGGTTATCGCATTCATGAGTCCCTAATTAAAGCGCTTGCAATGGTAAAAAAGGCAGCAGCAATTGCTAATATGAATACTACTAGATTATACAAAGGTCTTGCTGATGTCATCATACAAGCTGCAGATGAGATTATTGCTGGTAAATGGGATGATCAATTTATCGTCGATCCGATTCAGGGTGGTGCGGGTACATCGATGAACATGAATGTAAATGAAGTCATCGCTAATCGTGGACTCGAATTACTTGGCCAAGCTAAAGGTGATTATTTTCATTTAAGTCCTAACACACATGTAAATATGTCACAATCTACGAATGATGTTTTTCCAACAGCAATACATATCTCAACTCTTACATTATTAGAAAAATTACTAGTAACAATGGAAGATATGCAAAAAGTATTCAAACAAAAAGCTGTCCAGTTTGAGAAGGTTATTAAAATGGGACGTACGCATCTACAGGATGCCGTTCCGATTCGTCTTGGACAAGAATTTGAAGCTTACTCTCGGGTCCTTACTCGTGATATCAATCGAATTAAACATACACGAGAGCATTTGTTAGAAGTGAATATGGGAGCGACAGCAGTAGGAACAGGCTTGAACGCAGATCCTAAATATATTAAAGATGTAGTGAAACAACTCGCTGAAATCAGTGGTTTTCCACTTGTAAATGCAGAGCACCTTGTGGATGCTACCCAAAATACAGACGCTTATACAGAGGTTTCAGCCGCTCTAAAAGTCTGCATGATGAATATGTCGAAAATCGCTAATGACCTTCGCTTGATGGCTTCAGGTCCTCGAGCTGGGCTTGGTGAAATTCGTCTGCCTGCACGTCAGCCAGGTTCTTCGATTATGCCAGGAAAGGTGAATCCAGTTATGCCTGAGCTAATCAATCAAATTGCCTTCCAGGTGATTGGGAATGACCACACCATTTGTCTTGCATCTGAAGCTGGTCAACTTGAGCTGAATGTAATGGAGCCAGTTTTAGTTTTTAACCTTCTTCAGTCCATCAGTATTATGAACAACGGGTTCCGTGCTTTTACAGACCATTGCTTAACAGGCATTGAAGCAAATGAAGAGCGTTTAAAAGATTATGTAAACAAAAGTGTGGGAATTATTACGGCTGTAAATCCACATCTCGGATACGAAGTAGCAGCACGAATTGCCAGAGAAGCGACCATTTCTGGGAAATCTGTTCGTGAACTATGTTTACAGTATGATGTTTTAACAGAAGAGGAATTAGATATTATATTGAATGTCTATGAAATGACTGAGCCAGGTATTGCAGGAGAAGAACTTTTGGATAGAGATTAATCTTTGAAGGGTGCTCCTTAATGAGCACCCTTCTTAGTGTCTATAAATCGAGTAATTCTGTTAGGGTTACTAAGTTATATCCCATTGATTTTAGTATAGGGATGACCCTATCAACTGCTTCAGGTGTATTGATTCCTCCAATATGCATGAGGATGATGTCTCCGTTGCTTGCTCCTGATTGTATTCTTGAAATAATAACTTCAACAGAAGGCTGCTGCCAGTCAATGGTATCAATGGTCCATTGGATGCTGTATGGATATCCTGCACTGCCAACAGCTTTTAGGGCAGCTGCATTATAGGAACCAAAAGGAAAGCGGAAATAAGGACGTGGAGTAACACCTGTTGCTCGTTTTATTGCTTCTTCTGCTTTTATAATATCCTGGACAAAAATATTCGTATTCGTGTTAACTGAATCTGGGTGGGAGTAAGTATGGTTTCCAATATCATGCCCATCAACAGCCATTTTCTTAGCGTAACTCGGAAACTTATCTGCCCAGCTTCCTGTAAGGAAAAAAGTCGCTTTAACGTTATGCTTTTTCAGTACATCCAAAATTGCAATTCCAATTGCGTCACTGCCGGCATCAAAGGTTAAGGCGATTTCCTTTTGCTGAAGGCTGCCGTTTGAAATGATGACAGATTGCGCTGTCGTTGGTGGAGTTTCTTGTTTTGGCGGTTCTTGTGGCGGAGGTGGCTCAACATTTTTTCCATATAATTTTAAGATTTGACCAACGAAGATATTATCTGAGGTTAGATTATTCCATTGCTTTATTTTAGCAACTGTCAAATCGGCCCTCTCTGCAATCGACCATAAGGTGTCTCCAGCCACAACTTTATAATCCACAGTTCCATCTTCTGGGACAATAATTTTTGCAGGTTCTGCAGGAGGTGGATCGGCTGGCTCCTCATCTTTCGGATCTTCATCTTTTGGCTCTTCACCGGCTGGTTCTTCATCATTTGGATCTTCAACTGTTGGATTTACTGGTGGAGGATTTTCTATACCTGGGTCCTCGTTTCCTTTATCAGGAATTTCGGTCATGGGTGGATCAGGATTGTTTTGTCCAGGCTTTGAAAGGTCCCAATTTAAGAAAAACAACATAAAGACAAAGCCAATCATACTCAAGGCTGTAAGTGAGAAGTAAATCCACTTCCCCCTCTTTTTTTGGAAGTGCGAAACAACCCCCAATACTAGGAATAATGAAAATATCATAACGGTAAGAATCATTATTATTCCTGTCATCGAAAATTCCCCCTTATTGATAAAAATGAATAGGGAGCAGAATTCAAGTTCGGATTATTACTGTATATGGGTACATAATGATTGTCAGTGAGGAATTTAGTAGGAGGAACAAATTTCTGCTTTAATTATATCATATGAAGGGTTATAGGCAGATGGTCACGAATTATTGGTAACAACATAAAAAGAACCGCACATGATTATCATCCGTGCGGTTCTTTACGTTATTTTTCACTCTTCTTATCATTCTTTTTGTCATTCTTTTTATCACTTAGAGCCCTATAGATTTGTGTATACATGCTTCCTTCAGTGATATTTTCTAGGAAAAAAGGACCAATAAGTTCTAAGTATTCCTCATCGTCAAACAACCTTTTGTTTTCTAATTCCATTTCTCCTAACCCATCGTATGTAGTAAGAAGTGCATAGGTATGATCTTCTCCTGAAATAGGTGTTAGGATTTCAACATGATGGTTATAATTATCATTTCTGAATTTTTTAATCTCACGTAAATTGTCTATCGCTTCTTTAAATTTATCCTGTTTAATAATAAACGTCTGATAAACAAAAACAGACATTAAAGCACCCCCTCAAGAAATATACAAGCATACATATCTTTATAAATCTCCAGAAAGTCTTCTTATTATTCAGGTAGTTAATTTACAAGAGTGTGATGTTTGCTTTTCTACAGTTTTCAATAATTTCATCATTCCAGACGGAAACCTGAACCTCGCCAATGTGTACTTTTTGAAGGAACAACATACATATTCTTGATTGTCCAATTCCTCCTCCAATTGTATAAGGCAGTTCCTGATTTAGAATAGCTTGATGGTATTCTAAGGACATTCTATCCTCAGTATTTGAAATCTTTAACTGTTTTTTTAGTGCCTCTTCATCTACACGAATGCCCATAGAAGAAACTTCAATGGATTGTTCCAGAAGGGGATACCAGAAAATAATATCACCATTTAATGTCCAATCATCATAATCTGGTGACCGACCATCATGTTTTTCCCCAGATAATAACTGACCCCCAATTTGCATAATGAACACGGCACCATATTCTTTTGCAATCCTGTCTTCTCGTTCTTTCGGTGAAAGATCTGGATACATTGTTTCAAGTTCCTGCGTGGTAATAAAATGAATCTCATCAGGCAGAGTAGGCTCAAGTACAGGATAATGCTCGTGTAAATAGTTTTCTGTGTTTTTAAATACTTGAAATATTTTTTGTACTTCTGATTTTAAAGTCCCTAAGTTACGCTCTTCTTTTGTAATAATTTTCTCCCAATCCCATTGGTCTACATAAATGGAATGCAAGTGGTCAAGAACTTCATCTCTTCTAATCGCATTCATATCTGTGTATAAACCTGCATCATGGGCAAAGCCATACCTTGCCAGGGCCATCCTTTTCCATTTTGCTAACGATTGAACAATTTCAATATTTGCATTTTTAATATCTAGTGCCTCAAAGGAAACCATTCTTTCGACACCATTTAAGTCATCATTTAAACCCTTGCCGGATTTTAAAAGGATAGGGGCCGATACTCGGGTTAAATTTAAACTCTCAGCTAATGAACTTTCAAAGAAATCCTTTGTTTTCTTAATTGCCACTTCTGTTTGTAAAAGATCTAATTTTGAAGCATAAAGCTGTTGTGTAGATAGTGAATTTTGCATTACATCAAAACCTCCAGTAAATCATAATTGAAAAAGTGTTTTTATATGCAATCAGATGTATTCCAAAAGAATATTCTGAGATTATAGCAAAATTATGATTTCCTTTCCATAGGTTTAGATCAAACAACAAAAAAAAATCTCTCCAACCGATTTGACTCGAATGAAGAGATTTTTTCACTACCTCAGTTGATCCCAATCTGAGTAAGTCCCACCGCCTTGACAACCTGGACATTCAACTGAGTTATAATAAGCAAATTCATTATAGGGATAAACTGTAAAGCCTCTCCCGTAGCAATCAGGACATTTTTCTTGAGTCCTCATATGAGATACATGATTTTGATATCTAGTTTCTCTCCATTGGTTAAAGGAGTTAATTAAACCCATGTTTTACACCTCATTGTTTTTTTCTTAGTATGATGAAAAAATGGAATAATTATACAGGAAATGATTTATGTATGTTTTTTACCATGATTCCCAAACTATTAGAAGAGGTGATACTATGAGTGATTGGAACGAACAAGCAGCCCCTAATAATAATATTCCGCCAAGAATTGTTAGACCCTTTGAGCGTCGTGATCAAAGCGTTAATCATGAGTTTTCCGAGGAATTATCTGATGGCGGGGAACGTGACGAATTTATCCAACATCAAAAAAAGATTAAGAAATAGTCAGGATTGGTGACGATTTGAAAAATCGTCACTTTTTTGTTTTACAAATGATTTTATCTAGTGTAGAATTTCTATGTACCTAATAATTCTAGGTAGGTGAGGAAATGTTTAATCGTGAACTTGTAAAGGGAAGTACTTCATTAATCTTGCTTCAATTGTTAAATGAAAGAGATATGTATGGATACGAATTAGTGAAAGAATTAGAGCAGCGAAGTGATAATGGCTTAAGCGTTAAAGAGGGGACATTATATCCAGCTTTACACAAGCTTGAAAAACAAGAGTATATAGAGTGCTATTGGCAGGAACAGGAAAAAGGTCCCGCACGGAAATACTACCAAATTACAGATGCCGGAAAAGAAGTACTGAATGAAAAAACCCGTGAATGGCAGGATTTTGTAAAGGTGATGAACAAGGTAATAGGGAGATCAAAGCATGGAACGGCCGAAGAATAAATTTCTAGAAGAGCTCGAAAAAGGGCTTGGAAACCATCAAGATAAGAAAAGTATTCTAATGGAATATGAAGTCCATATCGAGGAAATTCTTATTGAATCTTATGATTGTAATGATGAGACTGAAATAATGGAAAGATTTATTTCCAGACTAGGGAGTCCTGAGGATATAGCAGCCATGTGGAAAGAGGAGCTCTCTGTAACACCGAGTAATATGAAATGGCTTTTTATCCTCATGAATATACTCTTTTTTGGGGGAGGAAGCTTATTAACGTTTTTCCATAATGTATTTCAATGGAATTGGCTTTCCGTTATTTGGAGTCATCTAACGGCAATCCCAGTCTTAATTGCCTTTATTTATATGTTTTTTTGGGCATTGCTCGGCTACGAAATTGGAAAAGGCTTTGGACATGGAGGAAGAAGCCTGCTAAAAAAGACTTTTTTACTTTCATTGATACCAAATCTGTTGTTAATGGTCTTAACGGTATTTGAAATTATTCCGCATTCGTGGTTTGAACCGTTATTAACAAAATCATTTATTATTGCTTGTATCATTTTGACCATCATCTTATATCCAATTAGTTGGCTTGGATATCGGTGGGGTAAGAAGGCATCGATATAAGCAGCTTTTTTTACCTACATACCTAGTAAAACTATGTATATAGAATTTCTATATGGAAGAGGGATATTTATGGAATTGAAAATAGGCAAATCAGATTGGATTTTTTTATTGTTGTGTATGGTGTTAGGAATTGTGGCAGAGGAAGCTTTTTTTAGAGCTGAAATAGGCATATCCTACTTAGTGTTTATTGTTGCCTTTTATGGCTTGTTCTTTTTCCGATACCGCCGTGTTTCCTCCTCTCACCAGCGATTCGGTTATCTTGTATTGATTTGTATCTGGCTGTTAGCAGCTAGCTATTTTATTAATGATAATATGTACTTTTATGCTTTGAATATTATCGCGATTCCAATACTTGTTTTTTTCCATCTTGTATTAGTAACAAGTCAAAAAAGCATTCGTTGGAATAAACCTGCCTTTATTACCTACTTATTTTTGAAATTAGGTGGTGCAATAAAGTATAATTTCGTATTTGCGTCACTTTTGGGAAAGGTTTTTAAACAGGGTGTCGACGAAAGTAAGTTTCAGGTGTGGAAAAAGGTTTCAATTGGAATATTGATTTCCATTCCCGTTTTGATGGTTGTTTTAATGTTGCTTATGTCTGCAGATACTCAATTTGAAAAGATGGTAGGGGGAATTCCACAATGGTTTCAAGTAATCGATGCTGAAGTAGTTTTTCGTATCGTCGTAGTTTTATTTTATACTTTTGCCTTCTTTGGTCTTATGCAGGTTCTGATGAAGAAACAAATAAATGTAATGAATCAGAATGGTGATGAACAAACCTTTAAAATGGATGATGTCATTACCATTACTGTCCTAGTGTTAATAAATGTGGTATATGTCCTCTTTACCATTGTTCAATTTAAATACTTTTTCAGTGGGTCGCTGCAAGGTGACTTCACCTATGCTGAATATGCAAGAAAAGGCTTTTTTGAACTTTTATTTGTTACACTGATCAATCTTTCGATTACTGTACTTGTTTTAACCTTTGTTAAGAGCACGATAGGTTTCATAAAAAGATTTATTCAATTGCTGCTAACCACTCTTGTCCTTTCGAGTGCTGTGTTATTGAGTTCAGCCTTCATGCGTTTAAGCATGTACGAAGACGCATATGGGTTTACCTTCATAAGAGTGATGGCGCATTCGTTTATGATTTTTCTTGTTGTCATTTTCATGTATACCTTAATTAAGATTTGGATAGAAAAACTTTCCTTATTCCACTTTTATTTTATAAGCGCATTACTCTATTACACAGTGATGAACGTAATAAACGTCGAGCAAATTATCGTGACAAAGAATATTGAACGATATGAACAAAGTGGGAAAATTGATTTGCATTACCTAAATAGCTTATCTTACACAGGTATTCTAGGATTAATTGAGCTATATGAAGAAAACCCTCAGCTTCCGGGATTGAAAAATGTATTACTAGAAAGAAAAAATGAAGCAAATCTGAGCAATAATTCTTGGCAATCCTATAACTTAAAAAGAGTTCAAGCAAATGAAGAATTAAGAAAACTTCACTTAGAATAAAGGTTATCAAGGGATTTGGTCGAATTTATTAGGATAAACATTTATCTAGGGGAGATTGGATAATGAATCGTAAAGATGTATTACTTGAACAATTTCTTTGTTGTCAAAAAAAGAGTCATTGGTTTGTTTCTTTTGAAAAAGCAGTCGCTGGATTAACTCCGGAGCAAGCCAACTGGAAAAAGACTGATTCCGAGAATTCTATTTGGGAAATTATTAGCCATTTAGTTTTTTGGAATGAGAGATTTTTAAACCGATTTAAGAATATTGCGGTTCCAAAGATGGAAGGGAGTAATGATACTACTTTTACTTTTTTAAAAGAGTTGGAATGGGAGCAAGTCTTAGAGCGCTTTAATGTGGTAATCACTGACTGGTATGAAACCCTTAAGAATAGTGAAGATGAGAAGCTTGATCAATATATTAGTAAAGATTCGAAAGAAACATGGTTAGAATCACTATCGAGTATTACCCTTCATAACGCTTATCATATCGGGCAAATTGTTACAATTCGAAAAATGCAAGGTTCCTGGGATCCTGAACAGGGGTTAAGCTAACTGAAAAAACCGGGCCGGTCTTTGGTAGTAATTAATACTTTCATGATGACCATAATTGAAGGATAAGTGAAAAAGTTGTCACCATGACAAGAATCAATAATGATGGTTGTAATCGAAGGGAAAACTTATAAAAAAATAAAAAAGACGCCTGCATATAGCAGGCGTCTTTGCGTATTGAGGCGAAAAACCACACTCCACATAGTGCGCTCCAAAAAGGAATGTTTCTCGACTTACACAACTCAGCTCATCGCTCAATAAATATACCACAGTGAAAGGGGACAATACAACTGGAAATATTTTTTAAACAAATGTCTTGATTATTGCTTCGTATTCCTCTATATTCAAATAATCAGATATACAAATTTAAAAGATAAGAAGGGTTCATATGTTTAGTGACAAAAGATTCCATCAATATTCCTTAAGTAATGTACCAAAAGATGTCCTATCAGGACTCATTGTCGGTGTAATTGCCATACCTCTTGGGATGGCCTTCGCGATTGCTTCAGGGGTGAAGCCGGAATATGGAATCTACACAACAATTGTTGCCGGAATCCTCATTTCCCTTTTTGGAGGCTCGAAGTACCAAATCGGCGGTCCAACTGGTGCGTTTATTCCGATTTTATTTGGAATCGTTATGACGTACGGATACGAAAATTTGTTAATAGCAGGATTTTTAGCCGGGATCATGCTGGTTTTAATGGGAATTTTCAAAATGGGATCATTAATAAAATTTATCCCAAGACCTGTAACCATTGGATTTACAACGGGGATTGCGATTACCATTTTTACCGGACAAATTGCTAGTTTCCTAGGATTGACGGGGATTAAGAAACACGAAGAATTTATCAACAATCTAAACGAACTTATCATTAACATTGATACTATTAATCTTTTGAGCATCCTAACAGCTGTCATATGTTTAGCAACCATTATTCTGACACCCAGGATTGCCCCTAAGGTCCCAGGTCCACTAATAGGTTTAGTTGTTTCAACTATGATTGCTACCTTTCTATATCCAGGGCAAGTAGCAACCATTGGAAGTGCTTATGGACAGATTCCAAGTTCATTGCCACAACTCCAAATACCTGATTTGAGCTTTGAAATGATTATTACTCTATTAAAACCAGCATTTATCATTGCCATGCTTGGAGGGATTGAATCCTTACTTTCAGCAGTTGTGGCAGACGGGATGACGAATAGTAAGCATAACAGCAACAAGGAACTTATTGGTCAAGGGATTGCCAATATGATTACACCGCTTTTTGGAGGAATACCGGCAACAGGGGCTATTGCCAGAACAGCCACGAATATTAAAAATGGTGCTGTTTCCCCATTATCAGGGATTATTCACGGTATTGTAGTATTGCTTGTTTTAATGTTTTTCGCTCCATTTGCATCTTATATTCCGCTGGCAAGCATGGCACCTATCCTAATGGTTGTTGCCTGGAATATGAGTGAACGCAAAGTATTTGCACATATATTAAAAACAAAGTCTACTGATTCGCTTGTCTTAGTCGTTACTTTTTTATTAACGGTTTTTGTTAATTTGACAACGGCGGTTGAAGTCGGTTTAGTCATGGCTGCAGTTCTATTTACAATGAGAATGAGCAATCTGATGACCACTACAAAGGCACTGCCAAACCTTGAGCATAAACATGCAAAGGTCGAGACTCAAATCGTATCTGATACGCATGATTGCCCTCAAGTAAGTATTTATAATGTAGAGGGTCCATTATTCTTTGGAGCTGCGCAAACCTTTGAAACTTCGATTATGAATACGATAAACTATCGTCCTAAAATTCTTTTATTACGGATGAGCAGGGTGCCATTTATGGATACAACGGGTGAGGCCAATTTGGCTAGTATTGTGTCCCATTTTTCAAAAAATGGTATAGTGATTATATCGGGAATAAACGAACAGCCCAAAAATGTTTTGAAAAGTACGGGCTTATATGATGTGATTGGTCAAGAGCATTTCTTTGAACACACAGGTGACGCCATTCAATTTGCATTATCTGAACTGGATCGCAATAAATGTCTTGGCTGTAAACACTTCGCATTTAAAGAGTGTAAGAAGCTTTCGGCACAAGAAGTAATGGAAAGCAGTAAACAGAAGCTCTCGGCTACTTACTAGAACGGGATTAAGGACGTGAATGGATTGAATCTTGAAATGCAGCAATTTAAGGCGGAATTTTTCAAAGCTCTTGCACATCCTCTGAGAATCCGCATATTGGAGCTGCTAGCTGAAGGGGATAAGAATGTAAATGAAATTCAAACCCTTGTTGGCAGTGAAGGATCTGCTGTTTCACAGCAGTTAACGATTTTAAGAGCGAAGAATATTGTCTCGGGAACAAAAGAAGGAAATAAAGTCATTTATACGCTTAAAGATCCAATGATTTTTGAACTGCTAGCCGTTGCTCGACAAATTTTTAACAATCATCTTGTGGACGCGATTACGATATTAGATAAGTTCAGAGACGAGGGTCAATAACCCACCACTTACCTAACGGTTGAAGTGGGGGCTTGTTAAAAGCCCTTATTGACTACCCTCAGTCTCTTGCAGACTACGTTGGAAAGGTCATGACACCCTCGGATGCCCCTCAAGTCCGTTGCACTGTCGCTTATGGTTAAAAGCTCTGATGGGTAGGAGCGGTGCTGTAAGCTGAACAAGCCCTTCCAACCTTGGGTATGAGGCACTAACTCCCAAAAAGGAGGTACACGTTATGTTCGTGTACATTGTAAACAAACAAGGGGAACCGCTTATGCCATGTTCTCCTCGCAAGGCAAAAATCTTATTAAAAGAAAAGAAAGCCAAAGTGGTTAAACAAACACCATTTACCCTTCAACTTTTATTTGGAAGCAGTGGGTACAAACAACCCATTTCATTAGGTGTGGATGCAGGCACCAAGTATGTTGGGTTGTCGGCTACCACGGAAAAACAGGTCTTATTGGAGGGACAATCCCAACTTCGCAACGATATCAAAGAATTGTTAGCCACTCGCCTGCAGTTCCGCCGTGCCAGAAGAAGTCGTACCACCCGCTACCGCAAACCTCGTTTTCTGAATCGGAAGCGGAAGGAAGGATGGCTTGCTCCTTCTGTTCAAAACAAAGTAGATGCTCATATCAAATTGGTGAAATTGATTTACAGTATTCTTCCAGTTACCAAATTAACTGTTGAAGTGGCACAATTCGATACGCAACTCCTCAAAAACCCCTCTATTGAAGGTGAACAGTACCAACAAGGAGACCAAATGGGTTTTTGGAATGTACGGGAGTACATCTTTTACCGTGATGGGCATACCTGTCAATGGTGCAAAGGTAAAAAGAAAGAAAAGATTTTAAATGTCCACCACATGGAGAGTCGCAAAACAGGAGGGGACAGCCCTGATAATTTGATTACTCTATGCGAGAGCTGTCATAACGACCTTCACCAAAAAGGGTTGGAGCATCTATTTAAACGAAAATCAAAACCTTTACGGGATGCCTCGCAAATGACCGTCATGCGTTGGTTTATTTACAACCAAATAAAGGAAAAGTACCATGATGCCCAATTCACCTATGGATACATCACCAAGCATACTCGCATCGCTCATGGATTAGCCAAAGAACACAGCGTCGATGCTCGTTGCATCAGTGGAAATCCCTTAGCCAACCCAACAGAAACGGTGGTTCAATGGAAAGCGGTTCGCAAAAATAATCGCCAGTTGCACAAAGCCACGATATCTAAAGGTGGAAAACGGAAAAACAACAAAGCTCCCCGCTTCGTGAAAGGATTTCAACTCTTTGACAAAGTAAGGTACAACGGAATAGAATGCTTTATTTTTGGTAGGCGAAGAAGTGGTTACTTTGATCTCCGCTATTTAGATGGAACAAAAGTTCATGCGTCTGCTAACTGCAAACAATTACACCTCATAGAATATGCGAATACGCTTTTATGTGAAAGGAGGTAGGGCAAGCGATTCCTCCTCGACTTGCTTGGCTGAAGTCGGGTTATCCTCGCCCGAAAGTTGATGAAGAAGTAGTAACCATGCCGAAGAATTAATTTTCCTCGGTTATTTTTATGTTTAACCCTAGGAATATCTTGTTTTTTTAAAAATCAATTAACTGTAATATTTGAACCATCTTTTTCCTTGATTACTATATTACTATAAAGGTGTATACAAATATTAGGAATTTAGGAAGTGATCAAATGATTTACGACTTGGTACTGCTGCATCCACCTACAGTCTACGATTTCAGAAAAGAAATGCTATTTACCGGTCCAATCAGCGATGTGGTTCCCTCATCACCCGTTTTTGAAATGTACCCGATTGGTTTAACTAGTATAGGGGATTATCTTGAACGATTTGGATTAAAAGTGAAGATTGTCAATATCGCAAATCGAATGCTTTTAAATCCGAATTTTGATGTTGAGAAAAAAATTAAGAATATAAAAGCAAAGGCATTTGGGATTGACCTCCACTGGCTTCCTCATGCGCATGGAAGTGTGGAATTAGCAAAAATCGTTAAGAAGTATCATCCTGATACACCGGTTATGTTCGGGGGACTTTCCAGCACGTATTTTCATAATGAATTAATAGAATATCCTTGTATAGATTTTGTTGTCCGCGGTGATACAACTGAAAAATTAATCCTAATGCTGCTAAATAAGTTGGAGAAGAAGGATGTATCGGGATTTGCTGATATTCCTAATCTAACCTGGAAGCGAAATAATCAATATTTTTATAACGAAATTACTTATGTTCCAGATAGTCTGGATGAGTTTAATTTGCCAGGTTATCGCTATGTAATAGGCTCAGTCTTTAAATATTTTAATCTATTAGACCCATTGCCATACAAAGGATGGATGCAATATCCAAATACAGCTATATTAACTTCTAAAGGTTGTAATTATAATTGTTTAATCTGCGGCGGTTCCAAAGATGCCTATGAGTTAAACTGTAATCGGAAGAAGTTAGTCATGCGTTCTCCACAAAAAATGCTCGAAGATATTGCTTTAATTCAAAGATTCACATGTGCACCTATTTTTCTTTTGAATGATATAAGGCAAGGGGGAAGGGAGTACGTTGATGAGTTCCTAGACGGCTTAGCAAAAATGAAGTTAAAGAACGAAATGGTCTTCGAATTGTTTAATTATGCAGATGAGAAATTTTTTGAAAGATTAAATAAGGCAATGCCAAAGTACAGTATCGAACTTACCCTTGAATCGGCTGATGAAGATATCCGTAAATATAATGGCAAACTGCCTTGTACAAATGCCAAGGTAATAGACATGCTCCAATATGCGTTAAAGCATGGATGCGCTAAAATTGACTTATTTTTCATGACGGGAATCCCTAATCAAAGTTATGAAAGTGCTATGAGAAATGTTGATTTTTGTGAAAATATTCACAAAGAATGTGGAGGAGCTTCGAATATTTCGTACTTTGTTGCACCACTTTCGCCATTTCTTGATCCAGGAAGTCCGGCATTTGAAAATCCAGAAAAGTATGGTTATAAAAAATTTTGTAACAAACTAGAAGACTTCCGTGAAGCTATGAAACAACCATCCTGGAAAAATATGCTTAGCTATGAAACAAACAGCATGACAAGAGAGGAAATTGTAAAAGCGACCTATGATTCAGCTTTAAAGTTAAATGAATTTAAATACAAGAATCTTATTATTGTAAAAGATGTTCATGATGAGGTTAGGCTGAAAATAGAAAAGTCAGTCGAGTTCCTTACCAGACTTGACGCACTGGAGCTCCTGCCGGAGGATGAAAAACTAAAAGAGCTTTCCATAATAAAAAAAGAAGTGGATCAAATCAATCGACACAGTATTTGTGGTGAGAATGAACTGAAATGGGAAGTCAAAAAGCTGTTTGCAAACTTCCCATCACTAACCTATATTGGTTTAGAATTACTTATTAAAGATGTCGTAAAGGATATAAAATGTAAATTTGGCAGGATTGATAGGAATCAAGTTATGGATACAAATCCTAGCAGTAATCAGCACGAAAAGTAATGTCATACAAACAGCCAAAAAACACTACAAACCCCGAATTTTGTAGGCTTTTGTCTATCGTATTTTATTGACTATAAATCTGAAAAATGTTAAATTTTAGTCAGCCGTTGCACGAGATTAGATTTATGTTACAAAGCTTGTTCAAGTTTTAACTGAAGTTTGGATAAGAAAGTGGAAGTAAAGCTATCACGTTGTAATTTGGTGAATTTCACACATGGCTTAATCTAAGCCAATAGGAGGATTTTTTTACATGAAAAACGGTAAAGTAAAATGGTTCAACTCTGAAAAAGGTTTCGGATTTATCGAAGCTGAAGATGGAAACGACGTATTTGTTCACTATTCCGCTATCCAAACTGAAGGTTTCAAAACTTTAGAAGAAGGTCAAGAAGTATCTTTCGAAGTTGTTGAAGGTGCTCGTGGACCACAAGCTGCTAACGTAACTAAAAAGTAATTTATGAAGCCAATGATTTAACAGCCCGACCAATGCGTCGGGCTGTTTTTTGCATTTTGTGAAATAATCTTAACCCAGTATTGCCTTTAATTGCTTTGTTTTCCATCCTCATTTAAGTTGGTATTTTGCTATAATAGTATTTATGAGTTAATAAATGATGGGGTGACTAAAATGAAATTTATCCATACTGCCGACTGGCATTTAGGAAAGTTAGTGCACGGTGTATATATGACGGATAATCAGCGTGAAGCACTAAATCAGTTTATAGAAATTGTTGCGGAAGAAAAGCCGGATGCGGTCGTGATTGCCGGTGATTTGTATGACCGTTCTGTTCCGCCAACAGACGCAGTAGAATTATTAGATGAAATTCTGTTTAAAATTAATGTTGAGCTAAAAACGCCTGTTGTTGCGATTGCAGGAAACCATGATAGCGCTGAACGTCTTTCATTTGGCAGCTCCTGGTATAAGCATAGCCAATTCTATTTATCTGGTAAGCTTTCGGATAGCTTTAAGCCAGTACAGGTTAACGGAGTCAATTTCTATTTAGTACCTTATGCAGAACCTGGAGTGGTACGACAACTTCTTGTAGATGATTCGATTCATTCCCATCAGGATGCTATGAAAGCATTGATTGGCAGGATGGAGGAAAATTTGAATCCCAACGAGCCTAATGTGTTGGTAGGACATGCCTTTGTCTTAGGCGGGCAGACTTCAGACTCCGAACGTGTTTTATCCGTTGGGGGATCTGGTTGTGTAGGTGCAGAGCTTTTTGAACCATTTTCTTATACGGCACTGGGTCATCTCCACAGTCCCGATGCCATTAAACATGATAAGGTAAAATATTCCGGATCCCTATTAAAGTATTCATTTTCAGAAGCAAAGCAAAATAAATCGATTTCCATTATTGAAATGGATGAAAAAGGAAATTTTTCTCATCGCTATAGGTCCTTGAATCCAACACATGACATGCATGAACTTGAAGGGCATCTAGAGGAGTTACTAGATCCTTATTTTTATGAAAAACAAAAATTACATGATTATCTGAAAATTACCTTGCTAGATGAAGGTGCATTACTTGATCCGATTAATAAACTACGTCAGATATATCCGAACGTACTCCATCTTGAAAGGAAAATAGATATTACAGATTTGAAGAAAAAGCAGTCATTTAACATTACTCAAAATGAGAAAAAATCCGAGCTTGATTTGTTTGAGCAATTTTATGCGGAAATGACGACCGCAGAGTTTTCCGCTGATAAAAAAGAAGTTATGGCTGATGTGATTGGAAAAGTGTTAAGTGAGGAGGGTACAAAGTGAGACCATTAAAACTAACTATGCAGGCATTTGGCCCTTATGCAGATGTTGAAATCATTGATTTCACTCAGCTGGGGAATCGCACGATGTTTGTCATTTCTGGTAAAACCGGATCTGGTAAAACCACTATTTTTGATGCGATTAGTTATGCGATTTATGGAAAAGCAAGCGGCGAAGACCGCAACGGCCCCGAATTAAGGAGCCAATTTGCAAGAGCAGATTTGGTAACAGAGGTTTCTCTCGACTTTTCAATCCGTAACAAAGGTTATTCGATCACCCGCTTACCTCAACAGCTAAAAAAGAAAGAAAAGGGCGAAGGTTTTACGACATTACCAGCCAAAGCAGAATTATATAGTTGGGATGAGAAGGGTGAAAAGAAATTAATCGCCACCAAGATCAATGAGGTGGAGGAAAAGGTTAAGGAAATTATGCTGATTGACAGCAACCAGTTCCGCCAAATCTTAATGATTCCTCAAGGTGAATTTCGTAAGCTGTTAACGTCCGACAGCAAGGATAAAGAAGTTATTTTACAGCGGTTGTTCCATACTCAAATTTATAAAATGGTGGAAGACAGGCTGAAGGTTGAATCAACAGAATTGAAGAATTCTGTTGAAATACAGGTTCAAACTAGAAATGATAATCTTCGACGTATTCAAGCTGTAACAAACGATGATCTAAAAGGATATTTAGAAGCTGACAGTGTAAACGATTTGATCATGATGCCATTACTGCAGGAAGAAATCAGTGGTATGGAAAGCCTACTTGAAAAATTGGTTATTAGCTTGAAAGTAAAGGAACAGGAACAAGACTCCTTAAAAGGCAAGTTATTTGAAGCCGAAACGATTTTAAAGCAAATTCAAACAAGAGAAGCTTTAAATGCAGAAAAAATTCAACTTGAATCACAAGCAGAAGCTTTTGCTGAAAAAGAAAAACAGGTACAACTTGCGCATAAAGCAGCATTATTGGCACAGCAAGAAGAGCTTTGCCATCGTCTAAAGCGAGATTTGGACCAACTGAAGGGAAATGTAACATCTATACAGAGCGAAATTGAAAAATTAGATGTTCTTACAAATCAATATGAGCAACTGTGGCAGGCAGAGCAGGAGCGTGAAGGTGAACGGCAAAAAGCACTAGATACCATTAATCAATTAATAAATATGAGAGACGATGTTTATTCCTTTGCTGCTTTAGTAAAAGAGTATGCAATTGTGGAAGCCTCGCTCAAGAGTGAAAAGGACAAGTATCAAAAAGCAGAAAATAATTTTGTAAGCTTGGAAGAACGAATCAAAGTACTAAACGACAAAAAGATAGTCATTGAGAAAGGTAAGCTACAATATTTAGAAAATGACCATCAGATTGAAAAAATGGAGACCGAACTTGATAAGCTAGAAAAATATGAACTTAACCTGGGACGCCATCAAAAAGCAGTACAAGATCTTAAAGTGAAATCCAGTAAGTTCGAAAATATAACCGCTAGATATTTGGATGCAAAGGCACTAGTTGAAGATATGGAGAATCAATGGCTGCATGGTCAAGCGTCACTTCTGGCAGCACGACTTACTAGTGGTGAGGCATGTCCAGTTTGTGGTTCAGAGCATCACCCCTCACCAGCTTCAACGAATCAAGCTCTAATCCCTAATGAAGAGGACCTGAAAGCTGCAAAGCAGCAGGCAATTCTTTTGGAAAAAGAAAAATCAGCAACAGAATCTCAGTACTTTGAAAGTCAATCTATTGAAAAAACACAACGGGAAAAGTGTGAAGAGATTATAAACGAAATACACGCTTATCGGATTGATTTTAAGGAATCGGATTTACAATTAACGAAAACAGAAGTGATTTCTAACAGAAATAAGTTACTTGAATCACAAAAAATACTTGCTGCTCAAATTAAAATGCTTGATCAAATTAATCTTGAAATCGAAAAAAGCGATACGGAAAAAACAGCATTACAAAGTGCTATTCAGCAGTTTGCAGCGCATGTATCAGAATTGACTGTACAGTTTACTGAGAAGAGAACGAATTTAACTAGGATGATGAAGGTTATTCCAGAGAATCTTCGTACTGAAGCAGCCTATGAAACAGCACTAACATCATCTAAAAAACATCATGAAATGTTAGTCAAAAGGCTCGAAGAGGCGCAGCAGCGATTACAAGCAGTGAAAGAAAAACAAACTGCTGAAACTGCCAGATTACTGGACGCGGTGATGCACCACTCTAGCAAAGAGAATGAGTTGAAAACAGAAAAAGAACTCTTTGTTAATAGACTTGCAGAACAAGGTTTTATTAATTATGGGGAATACCATTCGGCTAAAAAAAGCGAAGCTGATATCCGTAGTCTTGAAGGTCAAATCCGCAGTTATCGTGAAGAGTTACGCTCTGTTTCAGATCGCTTAAAAGAATTGACTGAGCTTTTACAAGGCATTAAGACCCCAGATGTTGATGGATTAAAAGCTTCTTTAGAGAATTTAGCCCGTGAAATTGAAGTGCTAACCAATAAGCGGACAGATTTATTTGTTAAAAAGAGAGACAATGTGGATATTTACAACAATGTCGAAAGAATTAATGAGCAAATGAAAGTGTTGGAGGAACGATATAAGCTGATTGGACATCTTCACGAAATTGCTAAAGGACAAAATACCTATCGAATTACGTTTGAACGCTATGTACTTGCTGCTTTCTTAGATGATATTTTGCGGGAGGCAAATGTTCGATTAAGGAAAATGACGGCAGGCCGATTTGAACTTCTAAGGAAAACAGACCGTTCAAAGGGGAATGTTCAAAGTGGCTTAGAGCTGCTTGTCTTTGACCAATATACTGGTCAAGAGCGCCATGTAAAAACTTTATCCGGCGGGGAAAGCTTTAAAGCCTCTCTATCATTAGCTCTTGGACTAGCAGATGTCGTCCAAAACTATGCAGGCGGAGTTTCATTAGAGACGATGTTTATTGATGAGGGCTTTGGAACGCTGGACCCTGAATCACTTGATCAAGCGATTGAAGCACTGATGGATATCCAAAGCAGTGGACGCTTAGTCGGTATCATCTCGCACGTTCCAGAGCTTAAAGAAAGAATTGATATTAGACTAGAGGTCATAGCAGGGCAAACCGGGAGCAGGACGGAATTTATTTTTACAAATTAATAAGTTTGTTGTTTGGAGTGACCGGATAACGGAACACATAATGTCCTCGGTCACTGAAGCGGGTCCTTAGTGACCGAAAATGAAAAAGTGTAATGTTCCTGGTCACTCAAGCGAGTCCTGAGTGACCGAAAATGATAAAGAGTAATGTTCTCGGTCACTCAAGCGGGACCTGAGTGACCGAGAAGGAGAAAGAAAAATGCTCCTGGTCACTAAAGCGGGTCTTAAGTGACCGAAAGATGAAAAATAGAGTTAGTTTGGTCACTCAAATAAAAACACGAGAGTTCAGAAGGAATCTCTCATGTTTACTGAATCTATGAATTTAACTATACCTAAATCGCTTTGAAATTTGGAAAGGGATATTGCGCTTCTGCTAGGGATGAGAGATTTGTCAGATCGGCTAAAGAAGCAATTTGATTCCATACAGCCATGACTTTTTCTGATTGATGTGCCTTGTCAATTGCCTCACTAGACTTCCATTCCGCTATTTCAATGATTGTACCATCCTCAGTTTGAAGTGTTAGCAATTCACGTTCTGTTATTAATCCTTCATCTCTTAGGACGGGGATATGTACATTAAGGATTTCTTTTAATTCATTCTCTTTTCCAGGTTTCGGACGATATAGTGCCATAAATACGAGTGCAGACATGTATTAGCCTCCTTATTTTTATAATAATCATCATAACCGTATATACTAAAAAACGTCAACAAATCGCTTGAAGCGCATTGACTTATGACATAAAAACATTGGTGATACAATGGAAAAATATTTTCAAGCAGATGGTAAAGATGCCTTTATTTTATTTTCAAAAACACATTGGATGACGATATTTATTTTAGGTGGAGTAATTGTCTTAATCTTTCTATTTAGAAGATTTCTTAGGAAGACACCCCTCAATAGTATTGTCAGAATAGGATTGGCAGCCACTTTAATTATTTCAGAAATTAGTCTGCATGTATGGCTATGGCGTATAGGAGAGTGGACTATTCAATATTCTCTGCCATTCCATCTAAGCAGTATTTCCATCCTCCTATCCGCAGCTTTACTGCTTACTAGGAGCTATAGTCTTTTTGAATTTACCTATTTTGCAGGCGTTGGAAGCGCTCTGCAGGCAATGTTCACCCCTGATATTAGTGCTTATACGTTTCCCCATTTCCGTTATGTTCACTTTTTTATTTCGCATGGTGGAATCGTGGTGGCAAATTTATTTATGGTATTGGTAGAAAAATATAGACCAACTGCAAAGAGTATTTGGAAAGCTTTTTTGTACTTAAATCTATATACTTTTTTTGTGTTTTTATTGAATTACTTTATTGCAGGAAATTATATGTATATCTCCGAAAAGCCAGTAAACCCATCGATTTTGAATTATTTAGGACCATGGCCATTGTATCTTCTTCCTTTAGAAGTCATTGCATTAATAACCTTTTTGTTATTGTATTTTCCATTCTGGTTCATTAAAAAAAGAAAGGAAGCAGACAAATGACATCAACATTTTCCCATAAGCAAATGGCAGTAAATTGTTTTAATGAGGTTTGGGATTATCTTGAACTATCAGAACGGCAGTAAAAGACGACACTTCTAAAGAAATACTGGTTAACGATTTGAAAACAATACGCATGTATAAAAGAAGATTCTCATAAGAGTAAGTAGTTCAGTTTTTGTGGAGAAACATCGTATATAGGATACTAATTAGCAGACTTAATCACAAATTTACTCAGTCTGTTCTATTTACCGTTATTTCAACATTTATTCGCTTTTGACACACAAAATAACATAGCAAATATCACACCAAATAACAGTGTGACAATAACTATTGTCGAACTGTTATTTAGGTTGTTAAATTGATTGTTAATTGACTTTCAACTAGAAAGGATAAAAAGGGAAATTCTAATTATTTGTTACAATAGGTATATAGATTGTGAAGAGTTGAAACGAAGTAGGTTAGCTTTAATTTGATTTAAAGGGGATTTAATAATGACAAGGATTTGCAATCAATGCCAAACTGAAATGATAAAAGATTGTAAAGTAAATGTTGAATATGACTTGTCTGGAATTACGATTAGTCAAAAGCGTAAAGGACTTTTCAAAAATGTTTCTGCAAAGACTAAAGCAGCTGTATGTCCAAATTGTGGTAATGTTGCTTTCTATATTGATGATTACCAAATATTTAATAAATAATTACTTATTCAGCGTACGGGAGCTTTAACAGAATAGGTTTAATAATAAAAACTCTCAGAGGACTATAACTAAAGGGTTCACTTTAGAGGTGCATGACCTCGTTTTGCCTAAGCAAATGTCACTGAAATTGGCAACAAAAAACATAGAAAAGAGTGTTCATTTGAATAGAAATGGCACTCTTTTTTTACTTTGGCTGTTTGGTAAACTTTGTGTTATTCCGCTTTAGTGATTGAGGACAGTTTTACCGATTTCATGGCAAGATTTGTCCTCAAGAGCGAGTATATTGTACCCGTTTTGGTAATAGAAATGACATATAATTTGACACCAATTTTTCCTTGTACAATATTTAATGTCATTTGATATTGAACATCTATTGTATACTGTCAATTCTTCTTTTAATCAATCTAAACCCTTGATACGATAACAAAAATGGCATACGCCAATTCGTATGCCATTTCGTGCGTCAATTTGGCTTCGTGCACCCTTTAAGTGAACCCTTTAGGATTATAACTCTGAGTGTTTTTATTTGTTATTTGGTATGCGATTTCCACTGTGAATTAGGAGCTATTTGTAATGATTTTTCAGTTTTTCTCCACATTATCTGAACTACGTATCATAAGAGGTCTTCTTTTTTTAAGGAACATGCATGTTTTAGAATATAAAGTTTAAGCTAAATAAGTGGATAATATAGACTGCTTAGAAATAGGAGAGTAGTATGCATGATTGTAACCTTTTATTTTTTCATTAGCTGGGTGCTTGTGATGCTGTTTTTACATAATAGAATACAACAGCATGCCTCTGTTAAAGAAGTAACTCTACTGTTATTACTAAGCTGTCTTATTAATACTCATGCCTATGTTGGTTTGTTTGACACGTTTAAGTGGATGAAAACTACGACGGATACTCAGTTATTTATAGCAGTTCTTTTTTTTAAGAATCTTCTAGTTCCATTATTGATTTCCTGCTTCACCTTCCTAATTTATCGGAGCCCTTGGAATAAAAAGATAGTCTTATTTTTGCTATTTAGCTTGATAATCTTATCGCTTGATTTATTAAATGTATCCAAAGGAATGTACTCCTTTAAGCAATGGAATCATTTTAATACTTTTTTATACTTTACATTTTTTTTGTCGGTCCTATTATTTTCCTTGAAATGGTTCAGAGGTCTGGATTTGAGTTCAGGTGGTGAAAACAATGTCGTGGACTGAAACAGGATTTGGTTTAAATGATTACTGTGTTTTAGTAGGTGTTATCATCACGTGGGGTATTTATTTCTTTATTCCAAAAGTATTCACTAAACAGTTCAGGGTACTTATCTTTCTTTTCAGTTTAACAGTTGCGAGTATCATGGATAACTCTTTTGGAGTAACCCCATTTGATTATTATGATATTATGGATGGTCCCAAATATACGGGCATGGATCTCGTTGTCTATCTCCTTTATCCCCCTTACGGCTATTTTTTTCTCTACTTTTATAGAAAGCTCTGTTTAAGTGATATATATATTGTTTTCTATATATCCATTGCGACAATCATTTCAATTTGCTATGAATGGTTACTTCACAATGTTGGAGTGTTCCATTATAAGAATGGGTATCAAATCGTGTACTCTATATGTTTTTATTTATTTTTCCAAAGCATTCTTATTATCTATTATCGCTTAGTTGAATTTAAACATTAAAAAACCAGAAAAATTTCTGGTTTTTTAGTTTGATTTAATTTTTACCAAGGTAAGTTGTTAACTCTTTAATATTCTTTCCTTGGTAAACCACACCTGCTTGGTCAAAAAGTATATAAGCCGGTTCTGTTTCAATGTTAAGCTCTGGATATGCTTGCTGTGACATTTCAAGCTCAGGCAGACTCAAAATATTATTGACTTTTTCAGTGATTTTATTGTTTTTTTCAATCGGATTATCATTATCCCCGATGACTAAAAGCGAATATGTTTTATCACTTTCAGATAATAGATTTGGATAGGGGAAAGCAGCGATTGTTTCCGTATTTGTTACAGTTTTCTGCTGCGTCTTTTCGGATGTTGGCTTCGTTTCCTCTTTAAGTTCAGTGTTTTGACAACCGACTAATAGAGTCAGCCCTAAAACCATTGGCAAAGCGATTCTCTTCATTTGAAATCTTCCTTTTTTGTAATTGAATTCTTTTCTACACCATAGCACATAATTAGTCGCCTTGAACGGGCTGAATGTGGAGGATTCATGAAATGAAAAAGCAGGATAAATAGGGATTATTGTCAAATAAGTAATAAAATCAGTTCTTTTGAAGGAGTGGGGGCAATGCAACAAATTACTGCAGGAATTGATGCTGGTGGATCTTTAATCAAAATCGTTTATCAGGAAAATGGGAGAATGCATTTTAAGAAATTTTCAATAAACAAGCTGGATTCCGCTATTTCATGGTTAAAAATGGTAGCTCCCTCTTTAAAAGTTTCCATTACAGGCGGTAAAGCTCTTGGTATACAAAATTGTTATTTTCAAGACAGCGCGTTAATCCCTGAATTTCAAGCCACATGTGAGGGTGCACGTTTTTTACTAGCAAAAGAAAATAAGAGTATAGAAGAAACCTACTTGGTTGTAAATATCGGTACGGGAACATCATGGCATCTGGTAAGCGGGGAAAAAGCGGAGCGAATTCTTGGCAGTGGAATGGGCGGAGGTACATTCACGGGTCTAGGTTCTTTATTAACGCAAGTACAGGATTATCAACTGCTTACAGTTCTCGCGGAAGAAGGAAATAAAGGAAACGTGGATATGCTTGTAAAGGATATTTATGAAACAGCAGACAGCCCCATTCATGGTGATTTAACAGCTGCGAACTTTGCAAAGGGTAAAAAACTGGCCCATAAGGAAACAGACAGACTGGCCGCACTTTCCAATATGATTGCTGAAACCATTGTATTGTTAACCTCGCAGGCAGCAACTATTCATCGAGTAAAAAGTGTGGTTATCATAGGAACTGCAATTATTGGTAATCAATCATTAAAACATGGTCTAGAATACTATTTGAATATGTTAGGTTTAACTACGATGTTTTTGGAAAAGGGTGAATATTGCGGGGCGATTGGAGCATATTTAAGTGTCTAAGAATGTTCTCTTGAACTATGTGTTCTTTAAGGATAAAGTAAAAAGGAAGACCGAAAAAAGTAGGTGGCAACTTTGGAAAAACGATATTTTACAATTGGCATGGCTGGACATATCGATCATGGTAAAACTTCTTTGACGAAAGCCCTGACCAATGTCGATACTGATAGATTAAAGGAAGAAAAAGAACGACAAATCTCGATTGAACTTGGATTTGCTCCATTATATGAGGATCAGGGTATTCAAATTTCGGTTATTGACGTGCCGGGACATGAGCGCTTTATTCGTCAAATGATTGCTGGGGTCGCAGGAATTGATCTTGTAGTAATGGTTGTCGCAGCAGATGAAGGAGTCATGCCGCAAACGAGAGAGCATCTGGATATTCTAAAATTCTTAGGAGTGAAAAACGGGCTCGTTGCGATTTCTAAAATTGACAGGGTTGATGAAGAATTTATTGAGCTTGTAAAGGATGATATTTTAGAAGAATTAACAGGGAGTGTCTTTGAGGATGCCCCGTTTGTATTAGTGGACAGTCTTTCGAAAAAGGGCGTAGAAGAGTTAAAAGAGTTAATCATCAAAACGTTAAAAGAGCAGGAAATGAGAGATGCAAAAGGTGCGTTTCGTCTGCCGATTGACCAGGTGTTTACGGTAAAAGGTCAAGGGACGGTGGTTCGTGGAACGGTTTATGAAGGGACCGTGGAAGAGGGTCAAACACTTAAGATTATGCCGCAGGGACTTGAAGTTAAAGCAAGGCAAATTCAGGTTCATCATAAGCAAGCGCAAAAAGCATATGCTGGCCAGCGTACCGCTATTAATCTTTCGGGCGTTCCGAAAGAGGATTTGGAACGCGGTGATGTTTTGGTATCATCTGAACACTTTATTGTTACGAAAACAGTGGATGTAGCGATACGGGTAGTTGAAGATCTCGAACATATGGTGAAACAACGGATGCCGATTAAGCTTCATATTGGAACCACAGAGGTAATGGGACGGATTGTCTTTTTTGACAGGAACGAAATTAAAGAAGAAAACGGTGAAATACTTTGTCAGCTTCGCTTAGAGGAAGAAATCCTCACTAAGCGGGGTGACCGCTTTATTTTACGGCGTCCAAGTCCGCAAGAGACGATTGGCGGCGGCTGGGTCATCGACCCGAGAGGGAATAAATATCGTTTTGGAAATCAAACCATTGAAGAATTGGAAAAGAAAAAAGTTGGATCACCCAAGGAACGAATGACTGCTGCTATTTTTGAAGCTAAAAGCTTAACTTTAGGTGAATTAATAAAACGTACTGCACTTGATGAAGAAACCTTGAATGAGTTTTTAGTTGATGATGAATTTGTCTTATACAATGGTAAAGAATTTACACTCAAAATGTTAATTAATTCGATTGAAGAAGACATCTATGATCGTCTACAAGAATTCCATCAATTGTATTCCATGAAACTTGGCCTTAATAAGGCTGAACTTTTGCAGTCTATGCAAAAAAGATTCCCTAAACCGCTAATAGATTTTGTAGTTGAAAACGGGATTGCAAATGAAGTATTTAAGCGAAAAGAACAGTTTGTTTCATTGGCAAACTTTGTACCGCATGTACCGAAAAGCTGGCAAAAACGGGCTGAAAACATGTTAGGTGGATTAAAGAAGGATGGGCTAAAGGTTCGTTATTATAAAGACTATTTTTCTGATTCTGGTATTCCAGAGAATTTAGAGGCTGATTTAAGTCGTTATCTTGAAGAGCAGGAGTTAGTCATCCATTTAGACGAGCAATTTGCTTATCACGGTGATGTCTTTAAAGAGGCCGTTGAAAAACTGCGAAGTGGTACCGGACAAGAGTTTGAGGTAGGGGATGCCAAGGAAATTCTTGAACTTTCGCGTAAATATATGATTCCATTTTTAGAAAGATTAGATTCTAAAGGTCATACAAAACGAGTGGAAAATAAACGTGTTTGGCAAAAATAAGCAAGTAAAAACCTCAATCCAATATAGCGGATTGAGGTTTTACTTACTATGAAAGAAATTCGCCAGGATTTAATCCTAACTCGCGGCAAATATCGCTGACCATTTGCATTTCATTGTGGTCAAAATTACCGTCTGCATACCCAATGGCAATACAATAGCGAGCCACTAAACGGGCAATTTCTGGTTTTGATCTAATTTTTCCAAGTGCACGGAAGGCTTCTGCTCTTCCTATCATTCGATCAGCTTCTATTTTAGATACAAAGTAGTTAAATCTTTGAATGACTTTATTGCTATCAAAAACGCGCAATTCTTCGCTGGAATTAACAAATTCAATCATTTTCTGACGTTCAGTGGCATCCAAATATCCGTCTGCCATGGAAACCAGGGCACATGCCGCTACTACTGCCTCTAAAACATCCTGACTCTTGTAACGATTAAACAATTCCTGAGCTTTTCTTTTTGATTGATTGGCCCATTCAGTTAAGTCGGCTTGATTCGGCGACCATTTATTACCACAGCTGTTGCAAGTAAATTTTATTTGGTTTTTCCCAATAAAACCACCAAGCAATCCAACTGGCCCTAGAATTAACCCGCCGATCGCTGCTTTCCCCAAACCAAATCCCTTTTGCCCTGTTCGGACATTTGAAGAGTTACAGCGCGGACAATGAATATCATCCCCATATGTACGATGGTTGTTCGGTGATGATGTTTGAGTTGGATATCCAAAAGCTGGCTGCGAATAGGAAGATTCCGGTTGTAAATGAATTCGCTGAGGCTGTTGGTTTTGATGATATGGATTAGAACTGTATTGATTTTGATTAAATGAATTTTGGTTTTGATATTGGTTCTGATTGTTAAATTGATTTTGATTGTTATTAAATTGGTTCTGATTGTTGTTAAATAAATTTTGTTGAACTGGTGGTGCCTGTGATGACGAAGCTGCAGGTGCATCATCTACTGATACACCAAAATTGCGGCATAACGCAGCCAGTCCACCTTGAAAACCGCTGGCAATCGCATTAAATTTCCATTCTCCATTATGACGGTATAGTTCAGCCGCAACAATCGCTGTTTCAACAGTAAAATCTCTTCCAAGGTTAAAACGAAGTAGTTCCTCATTGGTTTGTTCATTAAAGATTCGTACGTATGAATTAGAGATTTGTCCAAAATTTTGCTGCTTCATTTGAGCATCATGAATCGTAATCGTAAAAGCAATACGATGAATGTGGCTGGGAACTCCCTGTAAATTGATACGGATTTGTTCGTCATCCCGTTCGCCAGCACCATTTCGGTTATCCCCGCTATAATTAATCGAGCCATTTCCGCCAGATGGATTATTATAAAAAATAAAATCCTGATCACTTTGAACCTTACCAGTTTGCCCTAATAAAAAGGTTGAGGCATCCAAATCAAAGTTAGAACCATTATGTGCAATATCCCATCCTAAACCCACGACAACATTTTGCAGACCAGGATGTGACTTTGTTAAATCAACTTTTTGTCCTTTACTAAGCGTAACTCCCAAATTTTCCACTCCTTATAAAGTTTATTATTCCTATATTCATTTATAAACCTAATTATGTAGAAGATTGAACTTACTTTCAATTATTTCATTTACTATAACTACGAGGTAAGTGATGATAAAGTTTCAAAATTAATATTTTTTCATTCCTTCTATTACAAATCCAACAAAGCGAACCTAAAATAGTTTTCTTCGGTAAGAACCATTTTGAAATAATATTTTAAAAATAAATTGAAAAAAGTAGAATAATAATTTATAATTTTAAGAAAATTAAGAATTTCAAATTAGGGGGTTGAATATGAAATTATACATATCTGTAGATATGGAAGGAATAACAGGTCTAGTTGATCACACCCATGTCGATTCCAACAAGCATAATTATGAACGGAGCCGAATCATCATGACAGATGAGGCAAACCATGTTGTAACGACTGCTTTTGAACAAGAGTGGAAGGAGGTAGTTGTAAACGACAGCCATTCCAAAATGAATAACTTGTTAATCGAAAGGCTGCATCCTGAAACACAACTTATTACAGGTGATGTGAAGCCTTTTTCCATGGTTCAGGGCTTGGATGAATCTTTTGATGGAGCCATCTTTGTTGGCTATCATGCCCGTGCTTCTTTAAAAGGAGTAATGTCCCATTCAATGATTTTTGGAGTCCGGAATATGTACATTAATGATGTGGCTGTTGGAGAATTAGGGTTTAATGCCTATGTTGCTGGGTATTATGATGTACCTGTCTTAATGGTAGCGGGTGATGATGGTGCCGCTAATGAGGCTGAAAAGCTTATTCCCAATGTCACAACAGCTGTAGTAAAAGAGTCTATTTCACGGTCTGCTGCAAAATCCTTAACACCTGCAAAAGCAGGACAACTTATTCGTGAAAAGGCAGCTTACGCATTAAGAAATAAAGGATCTGTAAAGCCGCTTATCCCGCCTGATTGTCCTTTGTTAGGAATTGAATTTGCTAACTATGGACAAGCAGAGTGGGCCAACCTAATGCCAGGAACAGAAATCGTACCTGGAACAACTATTGTCCGTTTTCAAGCCAAAAATATATTGGAAGCATATCAAGCAATGCTTGTCATGACTGAATTAGCGATGAGAACTACATTCTGTTAGGAAAGGACAAAGCATGAATACATATTTTATCAAACGATTTATAGCCATGATTATTACTCTTTGGCTTATCATAACAGGGACATTCTTCTTAATGCACTCGGTTCCGGGATCACCATTTAATGAAGAAAGAACAACGAACGAAGCAATTCAAAAAAACCTCGAAGCTTATTATCATCTAGACGAACCTCTCTTAGTCCAATATGGAAACTACTTATCCGCTCTACTGCACCTAGACCTTGGTCCATCTATCAAAAAATCATCACAGACTGTCAATGAAATGCTGGGAAGGGGATTTCCGGTTAGTTTTGAACTAGGATTTTATACACTATTCCTCGCGGTCATTTCTGGAATTACACTCGGGATTATTGCCGCCCTTCGTCATAATGGAGTGATCGATTATCTTTCGATGAGTATTGCTGTCCTTGGGATATCGATACCAAACTTTGTAATGGCAACATTTTTAATTGAACAACTAGCTGTTAATTTTCCTATTTTTCCGGTTGCAACCTGGACTAGCCCGAAACATATGGTACTGCCAATTTTAGCTTTGGCAACAGGTCCAATGGCGATTATTGCGAGGTTAACCCGTTCAAGTATGCTTGAGGTTCTAACACAGGATTATATAAGGACTGCAAAAGCAAAAGGATTATCACCCGTTAAAATTGTTTTTAAACATGCTTTAAGAAATGCTCTTCTCCCTGTAGTGACTGTCTTAGGTTCATTAGCAGCGAGTATTTTAACTGGGACGTTTGTAATTGAGAAAATTTTTGCAATTCCAGGGATGGGAAAATATTTTGTTGATAGTATCAATAACCGTGATTTTCCGGTCATAATGGGTACCACCGTTTTTTATAGTGCGATTTTGATTCTCATGCTTTTTTTAGTCGATCTTGCATACGGAGTATTGGACCCTAGAATCAAGCTCCACAAAAAGGAGGCGAAGTAAATGGAACTGCGTAAACAGGAAGAACAGAATATTTCGCCTGGTATTCCTGATGAATGGTTTGTCCCTAAGGTACAAAATCAATCAGAAGCAGAAGCTGTCGTAAGACCTAGCTTGTCGTATTGGAAAGATTCGTGGTACCGGCTTTTAAAAAATAAACTGGCAATGGCTGGGATGGCGTTTTTGATCTTGGTAGCTATATTCGCCATTTTTGGACCCATTATTTCACCTCACTCGGTTGAAACACAAAAGTTAACCTCTCAAAATCTGCCGCCATCCAGTGAATATTGGTTTGGGACAGATGATTTAGGAAGAGATGTATTTACACGAACAGCATACGGTGCCCGTATATCTCTATTTGTTGGTTTAGTTGCCGCCCTTATTGACTTTATTATTGGTGTTGTTTATGGAGGGATTGCTGGTTACAAAGGAGGAAAAACCGATAATCTCATGATGAGGTTCGTGGAGATTTTGTATGGTCTTCCTTATTTACTAGTTGTTATTTTAGTCATGGTAGTGATTGGTCCAGGGTTAACAACGATCATCCTAGCGCTGTCGATTACCGGATGGGTTGGTATGGCGAGACTTGTCCGCGGACAAGTCTTACAAATTAAAAACTATGAATTTGTATTGGCATCCAAAACATTTGGAACGAAAACAGGAAGGATTATTCGCAAGAATCTTTTACCAAATACAATGGGACCAATCATTGTCCAAATGACTCTTACGATTCCATCAGCTATTTTTGCAGAAGCGTTTTTAAGTTTTATCGGCCTTGGAATTCAAGCACCGCATGCAAGCTGGGGAGTCATGGCCAATGATGGTTTGTCTACGATTCTATCAGGATACTGGTGGCGATTGTTTTTTCCAACTCTATTTATATCATTAACTATGTTTGCATTTAATGTTTTGGGTGATGGGCTGCAGGATGCTCTTGATCCGAAACTGAGGAGGTAACATCATGGAAAAAATTCTCCAGGTTAAGGACCTTCAAGTATCCTTTTCCACGTACGGCGGTGAGGTCCAGGCGGTTCGCGGGGTCAGTTTTGATTTACATAAGGGCGAAACGCTCGCCATTGTCGGCGAATCCGGTTGCGGGAAAAGTGTAACCTCTCAAAGTATTATGAGACTGATTCCTGATCCACCAGGGAAAATCATTGGCGGAGAAATCCTTTTTAATAATATGGATGTAATCAAGTTAAAAGAACCTGATCTGCGGAAAATTCGCGGTGCGAGTATATCCATGATTTTTCAGGATCCCATGACCGCTTTAAATCCCACACTTACCATTGGTGAACAAATTATGGAAGGAATCATGGAGCATGAAAAGATATCAAGGGCAGCGGCCAAAAAGGCTGCGGTTGAAATGCTCCAGCTTGTTGGTATTCCGAGCCCTGAAGCACGTTTAAAACAGTACCCTCATCAGTTTAGCGGCGGGATGCGCCAGCGGATTGTGATAGCGATGGCACTAGTGTGCAGTCCTGACGTGTTAATTGCAGATGAACCGACTACGGCTCTAGATGTAACTATACAGGCACAAATCCTGGAATTGTTCCGTGATATACAGAAAAAAACAGGTGTTTCAATTATTTTAATTACGCATGATTTGGGGGTAGTGGCCCAAGTTGCCGATCGAGTGGCAGTTATGTATGCCGGTAAAATTGTGGAAATAGGAAGCAGAAGGGAAATCTTCTATCGACCTCAGCACCCTTACACCATTGGACTGCTTCAATCTGTGCCACGATTAGATATTGAAAAGGCTGAGCTGGTGCCGATCCCAGGAACACCGCCTGACTTATTTTCACCACCTGCAGGCTGTGCCTTTGCTGCACGCTGTAGGTATTCAATGGAAGTGTGTGAACGAGTGTATCCGGTTAGATCCTCGCTAAGCAACAACCACCATGTGGATTGCTGGCTGCAGGACGAACGAGCCAATAAATTGGTTTCAAGGTTTGTAAAAATATAAAACTATTATTTAGGGGGAAGAAGATGAAGAAGTTTATTACGATGATGGTCTCTTTTATGTTGTTATTTGCTTTAGCCGCATGTACAGCAAATAGTGATTCTGGAAGCGAGCCAAAGGATGACGGAAATAGTGATTCTAAGGAAAAAACGGAAAAGGTCCTCTATCTAAATAACGGACAAGAGCCTACATCATTTGACCCGCCTATCGGTTTTGATGCGGTATCGTGGAATGCGTTAAATAATATCATGGAAGGATTAACCCGTTTAGATGAAAATCATCAGCCAAAAGCTGCAACTGCTGAAAAATGGGATGTATCAGAGGATGGCAAAACCTATACCTTCCACATCCGTGAAGATGCAAAATGGTCTAATGGTGATGATTTAACAGCAGATGACTTTGTATTTTCCTGGAAACGGCTATTAGATCCAAAGACAGGTTCTGGAGCAGCATTTTTAGGATATTTTATTGAGGGTGGAGAAGCCTTTAATACAGAAAAAGGAACAGCTGAAGATGTAAAAATAAAAGCAGTAGATTCGAAAACATTTGAAGTTACATTAACAAGTCCGCAGGCTTATTTCTTAAGTGTTATTGCAAATCCAGCGTTTTTCCCAATCAACGAAAAAGTAGCAACTGAGAATCCAGAATGGTTTTCTGAAGCAGATTCTTTCGTTGGTAACGGTCCATTTGCATTATCAGAATGGAACCATGACAGTGATTTCACAATGGTAAAGAACGACAAATACTGGGATGCCAAAAATGTTAAATTAGATAAAATCCATTGGGCTATGGTTGATGATACCAATACGGAATATCAAATGTTCAAGACTGGTGAACTTGATACCTCTGACGTTCCCGCGGATTTAGCAGAATCATTGTTTAAAGAAGGCGATGTCAAAGTAGAGGACCAAGCAGGTGAGTATTTCTATCGCTTTAATGTAACAATGGAACCTTTCCAGAATGTTAATATCCGTAAAGCATTTGCGATGGCTGTTGACCAAAAGCAAATTGTAGATTTAGTTACCAAAAATAAAGAAAAGCCCGCATATGGTTTTGTTTCATATGGCTTTACGGATGCAGCAGGCAAAGACTTCCGTGAAACAAATGGTGACTTACTTAAAACGAATGTAGAACAAGCGAAGGAGCTATTGAAAAAGGGAATGGAAGAGGAAGGCTATTCAACTCTTCCTGAAGTAACATTGACTTATAACACTCTTGATTCACACAAGAAAATTGCCGAAGCCCTTCAGCAAATGTTTAAGGAAAATTTAGGTGTTGACGTAAAACTTGCCAATATGGAATCGAATGTATTTGCAACAGAACAAAAAGCATTAAAATTCCAGCTGTCACGCAGTTCATTCCTTGCAGACTATGCAGATCCAATTAACTTTGTGGAAAACTTCCAAACTGGACATTCTATGAACCGTACAGGCTGGAGCAATGCAGAATTTGACCAATTGGTGAAGGATGCGAAAAATGAATCAGATGAAAAGAAACGATTTGACTTTATGTATAAAGCCGAAAAGATTCTCTTTGAAGAAGCACCAATCATTCCAATCCACTTCTATAACCAAGTATATTTACAGAATGAAAGTGTGACAGGAATTGTCCGTCATCCAGTTGGATACTTAGAATTAAAGTCCGCGGATAAAAAGTAAATCAAGGAAAGGGATGTTCGCAGAACATCCCTTTTGTCCTAAAATTGTAGACTAACAAAAGGTGAGAAAGGGTGATTTGATGAGTTTACTTAAACCAAACCGTCTGCACACAGGGGATACCGTTGGAGTAATTGCTCCAGCTAGCCCGCCAAATCAAAAATATCTCGAAAAAGGAATAGAGTTTTTAAAAGGATTAGGATTACGGGTAAAGGTTGGTAAGAGTGTTGAAAAAATCTATGGCTATTTAGCAGGAATCGATGAAGAAAGGTTAGATGATATACATGCTATGTTTCTCGATTCTGAAGTAAAGGCAATTTTTTGTGCATGTGGCGGCTATGGAACGGGGAGGCTGGCAGCAAATATTGATTACGAAATAATAAGAGCAAACCCGAAGATTTTTTGGGGTTATAGTGATATTACTTTTTTACATACTGCTATTAGGCAAGAAACAGGTCTGATTACTTTTCATGGCCCCATGCTGGGGTCGGATATTGGAAAGGAGGACACTTATACATATTCAAAACAAGGTTTTCAGCAATTATTTAAGCCAACTGATGTAAGTTATACAGAGCGCTTTTCTCCTTTAGAGACATTGGTGGAGGGTGTTGCTAGTGGTGAACTTGTTGGCGGAAATTTATCCCTTTTAGTCAGCACCCTCGGAACTCCATTTGAAATTGATACGACCGGTAAGATTTTATTTATTGAAGATGTGAATGAAGAACCAAGATCAGTAGATCGGATGCTGAATCAACTTAAAATGGCTGGGAAACTAGATGAGGTAGTTGGGATCGTTATTGGAGATTTTTGTGATTGTACATCAAAAAGGGAACTGTCTTTAACTCTTGAAGAAGTTATTAACCATTATGTTTTGTCAGCCAATAAACCGTCTTTAAAAGGGTTCATGATCGGACATTGTAATCCTCATATATCCCTTCCATTGGGAGTAAAAGCGGACTTAAATACGAGTAATAGAAGTTTAATCGTTGAAAGCGGCATCTTTTAAAGGGGGAAAATCATGATTATTAAGGATATTGAAACATTTCGAGTAGCCGTTCCACTCATCAAACCTTTTAAAACAGCATTAAGAACGGTTACAACAGCAGAAGCGATTTTTGTAAGAGTGACGTGTGATAATGGAATTACTGGTTGGGGCGAAGCACCTCCAACTGTGGTTATTACTGGTGATAGTCTGTTAAGTATTGAATCAGCGATTCTCCAGGTAATTAAACCATTTCTTGAAAATAAAAGTCTTCTAAACTATGAATTAATTTTTCAAGGATTAAAGACTATTATGGTAGGAAACTCTAGTGCGAAAGCTGCAATTGATATGGCCTTGTATGATTGTATATCCCAATTTTGTAAACTTCCGCTATACCAGTTCCTTGGTGGGCACAAGAAATTGCTAGAGACTGATTTTACCGTTAGTGTGAATGGTCCTGAAGAAATGGGTGACGATGCTGTATCTTATATTCAAAAAGGCTTTAATGTATTAAAGGTTAAGGTTGGGAAAGACGATGTCACCAAGGATTTAGAACGAATCAAGGAGATTAGAAAAAGAGTGGGCAATACCATAAAAATTCGGTTGGATGCCAATCAAGGCTGGACCGCAAAAGATGCGATTACAACTATTCGTAAAATGGAGGATATTGATTTACGAATAGAATTAGTGGAACAGCCAGTGAATGCGGACGATCTAGAGGGGCTAAAACAAGTTACCGATTCTGTTGATACGCTGATTATGGCAGATGAAAGTGTTTTTACACCTAAGCAGGCATTTCAAGTTTTAAAGACAAGAAGCGCTGATTTAATTAATATTAAGCTGATGAAAGCGGGCGGAATCTATCAAGCTCAGATTATCAATCAGCTCGCTGAAACATGTGGAGTAGAGTGCATGGTTGGAAGCATGATTGAAACTAGACTTGGTATCACGGCAGCAGCACATTTTGCGGCTAGCAAACAAAATATTACTCGATTCGATTTTGATGCACCACTTATGCTGGTGAAGGATATTGTTGAAGGAGGTATTCATTATCAAAATAGATTTATCACACTTCCAGATTGTCCTGGCCTCGGAATTAAGCATGTAACGATAGAAGGAGGGGTTACGGTTGGATAAACGACTTGTAAATGTCCCAGTAGCAACTGTGTGGACATCGTATAACTCTGCAAGAGAATTAGATGTGCCAGCAGTCAGTAATCCGGTCGACATCGATCGATGGTTAGAAGGGTTAACATTTGAAACAAGACTTGGGTTGTGCGAGCAAAACCTTGTACAAACTCAGCTTTTATATGGCGAAGAAGTCATCGTAATCGAAGAGAAAGAGAATTGGTCGCATATTATTATTCCGGATCAGCCGACATCGAAAAATATTAAGGGCTACCCTGGCTGGGTTCCGTCATCTCAATTGGTGAAATATCCATTGGACTGGAATATTAATAAAGGTCCAGTTGTTATTATCACGAATCCTAAAACATTTTTAGAAGAATCAAATATTGAACTCTCTTATCAAACCATTCTACCTTTATTAAAAGAAGGTGAAGGAAAGGTTCTAGTAAAAACTCCTGATGGGACAGATTTGCTGAATTCAGACCATGTTACCATTTATGAATCGCTGGCAAATCGCTATAAGGGAAATGGAACTAACATTGTTGCCGATGGAGAAAGATTTCTTAATCTTCCATACTTATGGGGCGGAATGAGCAGCTACGGATATGATTGCTCAGGTTTCAGCTATTCCATGTGTAAAGCAAATGGGTATATCATCCCCCGCGATGCACACGACCAGGCAAATGCAGGAGAAGAAGTCAGTACAGAAGAAATAAAACCAGGTGATTTGCTATTTTTTGCCTATGAAGAAGGAAAGGGCAGGATTCATCATGTTGGAATTTATTATGGTGACGGAAAATTACTCCATTCTCCTAATACAGGAAAAACGGTTGAAATTATTTCATTAGCTGGAACAATCTATGAACAAGAGCTTTGTGCAGCAAGGCGATATTGGGTTGAATCGGAGGCATAGTATGGTGAAATTATTACAAGTAAACAATTTAAAGAAACATTTTCATTTAGGAAAAAATGAAATCTTAAAAGCAGTGGATGGTGTTTCTTTTCATATCAATAAAGGGGAAACCTTTGGAATTGTTGGCGAATCAGGTTGTGGGAAGTCTACAGCTGGAAGAACCATTATCGGACTCTATAACCAAACCGAAGGTGAAGTTATTTTTAATGGAAAAAACATTCATACTTTAAAGTCTAAGGAAAGACATACCTTTCACAGACAAATGCAGATGATCTTTCAAGATCCTTATGCATCCTTAAATCCAAGATCAACAGTAGCTGAAATAATATCCGAGCCCATGGAAGTTCATGGCATATATCCGAATAAACAAGAGCGGTTAAAACGAGTTTTTCAATTACTAGAGGATGTTGGGTTAAATCGCAACCATGCCAATCGCTATCCGCATGAATTCAGCGGCGGGCAGCGTCAAAGGATTGGCATCGCCCGTGCTCTAGCATTAGATCCGGAGTTTATTATCGCTGATGAGCCGATTTCTGCACTTGATGTATCTGTACAAGCACAAGTGGTGAATTTGTTAAAACGCCTTCAGAAAGAAAAAGGGTTAACCTATCTATTTATCGCTCATGATCTCTCGATGGTGAAACAAATTAGTGACCGAATTGGGGTTATGTATTTAGGACAATTAGTTGAATTGACAGAAAGCAGTGAGTTATATAAAAAACCTCTGCATCCATACACACAGGCGCTGCTGTCTGCGATTCCGATTCCAGATCCTGACATTGAAGATCAGCGTGAACGGATAATTTTAAAAGGAGAGCTGCCAAGCCCAATCAATCCACCAAGCGGCTGCGTCTTCCGAACTCGCTGCCCGATGGCGATGGAAGTTTGCTCCTCTGAAAAACCAAGCTGGAGGGAAGTTGAAGCAAGCCATTTCGTCGCGTGTCATTTATATGATAAAAACAAAACAGGTGACCATGATTATTCACAGGTTGCGGTTACTAGGTAGACTATGGAAATATTAAAAGAGAAAATTCGTGAAGAACTCTATGGATTCGATGGGCGGATCGGCTTAGCAATAGAAATAGAAGACGCAGGAAATTTCTATATCGATAGTGAAGAGGTGTTTCGTTCGGCAAGTTTAATAAAAATTCCCATTTTACTAGCAGGGCTTGGGAGGCATAAGATAGGCGAACTCGACGTAGAACAACTGATTCCCATTTCAAAGGAAAATAGAGCAGGCGGATCAGGAATTTTATATGCACTATCTGATCAGTTATCATTGACAGTAAAAGACTTAATGACCTTGATGATTATCGTTTCAGATAACACAGCGACCAATATTCTGATTGATTTATTGGGGATGGATAAAATCAATGCTTTTATAAAAGAAATCGGATTTGAACACACTAAGTTAAACAGAAAAATGATGGATTTTGCTGCAATTGAAAAAGGAATCGACAACTTTACAAATTCGAGAGAAATGATTCATTCCCTTAAATTGTTGAATGAAATAAACGATGTTATTGGAATCACAGGACCTCCAATTGCGTATCATGCATTAAGACATCAGCAATTTAGAGATAAGCTCCCTGCAATGGTGAACCTAGAAAAGATAACTGTAGTAAATAAAACCGGGGAACTTCCGAGTGTTGAGCACGATTGTGCTATATTTGAATATCAAGGCAGAAAAGGCTATATTGCTGTTTTGACGGACAGTGTCATCGATCAAAATGAAGCAAAACAAATCATAAGGAACATTGGAAAACATATTTCTGATTTTTTCATTCGAACACACAAAAATTTGCTGGAATAGTTAGTAATGATACTGATTTGGGTACATCCCGAGTCAGTTTTTTAATAAAAGAAATGTTTTACCCCGTATCTTTTTTCCATTTTGAAACGTTTATAGGGTAGAGAGTGTTAAAGGAGTGAACACAATGACAAATGGATTTAGTGAGAACACCAGGGAAGACCAACAACATGAAAATAAGACTGATGATTCTTTTTGGATTGAATTTTATCCAAAACTACAGCGATATTGTCACTTTTTAGCCCAAAATAAATGGGATGGCGAAGATATCGCTCAAGAAGTTTATTTGAAAGCTAAGAAATATTCCACTGCAAAGCATAAGATGACCTCAGCTTTGGTAAATAAGATTGCTTACAATCATTGGATTGATGTGGTTAGAAAAAGAAAAAACGAATCAAATCATATAAATCATGAAATTTCTAGTCAATTAGCAGCGAGTCAGACGGATGATAGGATGAATTCGGTCGATTTATTGGTAAAGCATTTCACACCAAAACAAGCCGTCATTTTTATGCTCAAAGAAGCATTTCAATACCAATCAAAGGAAATTGCAGCTATTCTTGGGACAACAGAAATGGCTATAAAGTCCAATTTGAATCGTTCTAAAAAACGTCTTGAAAAAATAAATGAAAATGATCGTTCCTTCCCTATGGAATTATTTTGGGATGAAGAAGAACGAGATAAATTAGCTGATTTATTTGATGAATCGTTAAAAGTCCAAGATCCTAGCGTTTTAATTGATTCACTCTCATCATTCAAAAGTGTTATGGATGTTCCACAGCTTGTTTCAAGAAATATTGGATCGTATAGAATTCACACTCCTTCAAGCACTCTCTGTATGGCTGCTTAGCCAATATCTGCTTTCAAGGAGGATTTATCAATGAGTACAATTCCATATGTTATTGAACAATCTAACCGTGGTGAACGGTCCTATGATATTTATTCTCGTTTATTGAAGGATCGAATTATTATTATCGGTGATGAAATTAATGATCACACGGCGAACAGCGTGGTGGCTCAATTATTATTTTTAGCGGCGGACGCGCCTGATAAAGAAATTTCACTTTATATAAATAGCCCAGGAGGGTCCACCTCAGCTGGGTTTGCTATCTATGATACCATGCAATACATTAAGCCAGATGTTCGTACCATTTGTACAGGGATGGCTGCATCATTTGGAGCGATGCTGCTGCTCGCCGGTACAAAAGGTAAACGGTATGCTTTACCAAATAGTGAAATTATGATTCATCAGCCACTTGGAGGTGTTAGAGGGCAGGCAACAGAAATAGAAATCTCTGCAAGACGCATCCTAAAGTTGCGTGAACATATTAATCAGATTATTGCCGACAGAACCGGCCAAACTATTGAAAAAGTAGCAAAAGATACAGACAGAGATTACTTTATGAGCGCCGAAGAAGCCAAAGCATACGGAATTATCGATGAGATTCTATACCCCAAAGAATAAATCAAAAATAATAATGCAAAATATGAAGAAAAAGGTTAGCCATTCGCTGGCCTTTTTTTATTGACACCTTTTATGACATGTCTTATAGTTAAACAGGTGAATAGTTTAACAGTTTAACTAATTTTAAAAAGTGGGGTGAAATGGACAATGGATAAAAAAATCATTCAGGAATTAATCGACCGGTACGTGTCCGTTTCTTTTGATGTCAATAAGAAAGCAGCATCTTTACTTAAGTGTCAGATAGGAGAGGATTTAACCACTGACCAGCACTATATTCTAAGTTATATAAAGCAATCGCATAATTGCACATCGTCTGAATTGGCAGAAGCCTTTGATGTAAATAAAAGTGCAATAACTGCTATTATCAACCGGTTAGCAGACAGAGGTCTCATTGAAAGAACCCGTGATGAAAATGACAGAAGAGTTGTTTATCTAACTTTAAGCGAAAAAGGAAACGAGCTGCACAACAAAACTCAGGAAAAAGTACACCTTTTAGTAGAGTCATTTATCACCCAATTTGATGAAACAGAAATTACAAATTTTATCAATACTTATGAAAAATTAGCCCTGATATTAACCAACATGAAAAAGGAAGAAGTGGGGGAATAAACGTGAGAGCGATTATTAAAGGAAAATGGTTTATCCTTATTGCCTGGATAGCATTGATTGCAATGCTTTTTATGGCTGCACCAAATATGGAAAACCTTGTCCGTGAAAAGGGGCAAATTAACGTTCCAGAGGGCTACTCATCTACTCTCGCTGAGAAGATTCTAAAAGATGTCCAGTCGAGTGAAAATAGCGGGAATGAGCTGCAAACAGTCTTAGTCTTTCATAGTGATAAGAAGTTAACGAATGAAGACTTTGATAACGCAGAAAAAGCAGTTAACATGCTTGAGAAGAATAAGCAAAAACTTGGTATTACCTCGATCCTAACTCATTTTAATCAAGAAGAATTAAAGGAACAGCTAGTATCTGAGGATGGTAAAACCATTCTTGTTTCTGTAAATGTCATAGCAAATGACCGTGAAGGAAAAGAAATATCCAAAGACTTATATGAAGCACTTGATGCTGTTGAGATAGAACACTATTATACCGGAAACTGGTTAATTGCCGAAGACCTTGTAACCAACTCTCAAGAAGGTCTGAAGAAAACAGAAGGTATCACGGTTGTGTTCATATTGTTCGTCCTATTACTTGTGTTTAAGTCAGCAATTGCTCCGATTATTCCATTAGTAACGGTAGGATTTAGCTATTTGGCTTCACAATCCATTGTTGCTATTTTAGTAGATAAAGTGAGTTTCCCCTTATCAACCTTTACGCAAATTTTCTTAGTAGCAGTCTTATTTGGAATCGGTACAGACTATTGTATTTTACTGCTAAGCCGTTTTAAAGAGGAAATGACTAAGAATGATAATGTAGTAGAAGCAATTGTTATTACCTACAAGAATGCTGGGAAAACAGTATTCTTCAGTGGATTAGCCGTTATGATTGGATTTGCTTCGATTGGGTTTTCAACCTTTGTACTATATCAATCAGCAGCAGCGGTTGCCATTGGTGTAGCGTTATTGTTACTGGCACTTTTTACGGTTGTTCCATTTTTTATGGCAGTGTTAGGAAAGAAACTTTTCTGGCCATCTAAGGGTAAGCTTGAACACGGGGAAAGTAAATTTTGGGGATTTGTTGGCAGGTTTGCTCTAGCACGTCCTTTAATTGCATTACTCATTGTGGCAGCTATTTCAGTGCCAGCTTTATTTACCTACGATGGAGATTTATCTTTTAACTCTTTAGAAGAGATAGGTGATGAATTTAATTCTATCAAAGGATTTAATATCATTTCTGACGGCTTCGGTCCAGGTGAATCTATGCCTACTCAAATTGTCATTAAAAATGATGACGAAATGAATACTTCAGAATACATTGCTATTACTGAAAAAATAAGCCAAGAACTTAATAAAATTAGTGAAGTAGATTCGGTACGTTCTGTGACACGTCCAACAGGCGAAACAATTGATGATTTATATATATCTGAACAAGTAAAAAGTCTAGGTGATGGACTTGGCCAAGGGAATGAAGGAATTCAGAAGATTAGCAGTGGTCTTGCCGAGGCAGGAGACCAGCTTGAAGCCAACCAGCCTAAAATGGAAGAAGCTGTAGATGGAATTGGCCAGTTAATTACTGGTACGAACCAGTTACAGTCCAGTATGGGAAGTATTCAAAAGAACCTTGCTAAAATTGAAGATGGCCTAATTCAAGGTGCAACCGGTACTACTCAAATAAAAGAAGGCTTAACAGTTGTTAAATCTGAGTCTGCCAAGGTATTAGCAGGCAGCAAACAATTGCTTGATGGTTACAAACAAGCAGAGAGCGGCCTTGCTGCTCTTTCCGGAAACTACCAACAAGTAGCAAAGGGTGTTAGTGATTTACACGATACCTTAGCGGCAACAAATCAATATTTTACTAATTTAGAAAGTCAATATAGTGGTATTGAGGAAAATGGTAACTATAAAGCTATAAAAATGACCATTCAAGGTTCACAGGCAGCAACAGCAGAATTAGCTGGAAGCTTAAATCAATTGAATGCTGGATTAAAAGGTGCACAAGACGGTATCAGTTTTGCTAATGGGAAATTCTCAGAATCCATCACTGGCCAAGAAGCCCTTGTGAAAGGAATGGAGGATCTCTTAAATGGTCTAACTGAGATTGAAGCAGGACTTTACACATTGGGTAATGGCCAAGGACAAATTGTGGATGGACTTCCTCAATTTTCAAATGGTTTAAGTGGTGTTAATAACGGTCAGCAGCAAATTATGACAGGTTTTCAAGACTTGGGTGGTCAAATTACTCAGTTGACAGATGGATTGACGCAAAGTGCTGATGGATTAAACCAAGTATCTGATGGTTTGAAGTCTGCGGAAGAATATCTAGCTGGAGTAGGCAGCCAAGAGAAAAATGGTTTTTATATTCCACAAGAGGTCCTAAACAGCAAAGACTTCGAACAAGTTCTAGATACCTATATGTCAAAGGATCATAAAGTAATGACAATTGATGTAGTATTTAGCAAGAATCCGTACTCAAATGAAGCCCTTAATCGAGTACCAGAAATTAAGAAAACTGTTGAACGGGTGGTAAAGGATACAAAGCTTGAAAATGCAGAAGTAGCAGTGGGTGGAGTATCAAGTATGCACCATGACCTTGATAAAATTTCACAAGCGGATTACTCACGAACAGTGGTGCTGATGCTGATAGGGATTACGTTTATTCTAATCATTTTATTCCGTTCCATCATTATGCCGCTTTATTTGATAGGATCGTTAATCTTAACCTACTATACTTCTATGGCACTAGCAGAGGTCATTTTCGTCAATTGGTTAGGTTATTCAGGTATTAGCTGGGCTGTTCCATTTTTCGCATTTGTTATCTTAATAGCGCTCGGTATTGACTATAGCATTTTCTTAATGGATCGTTTTAACGAATTTAGACATATGCCAGTAGAACAAGCAATCCTTATCGCTATGAAAAAAATGGGAACCGTTATTATCTCTGCAGCAATCATTTTAGGAGGCACGTTTGCTGCGATGATGCCGGCTGGTGTTTTATCCTTGCTCCAAATTGCGGCTATCCTCTTAATCGGACTTTCACTCTATGCACTCGTGATATTACCATTGTTTGTCCCGGTCATGGTAAAAACATTTGGGGTAGCAAACTGGTGGCCGTTTAGAAAAAATAACGATAGTGTAGTAGATCATCATTCAACACATATGTAAAAAAACAGCTCGCTGATGGTTTCAGCGAGCTGTTTTTTTAGGTTATTCAACAATAACCGTTCCTTTAAACATATTCATTCCACAGCTAAAGGTGTATTCACCTTCTTTATCAGGTGTAAAGGTTAACTTGGTTGTACCTGCCTTTAGGTTAACGTTATTTAAATCAAAATCAGGCATCATGAAGGTAGAAAAACAGCTATTATCACCTGGATTTGTAATATTTAATTCCACTGGCACTCCTTTTTTTACTTTAATAACATTTGGGGTGTAGCCAGTTGGTGTAATCATCATTTCAATTTTGGGATTGGTTTCCTTCGTAATATCTAATTCTGTATTTTTGGGTGAGGTACTGGTATTATTCTCTTCTGTTTGAACGGCTTCGCTTTCACCAGGAATTTTAACCAAATCACTGCTATATAAAAACAAGAATAAGGCAATGAGTACTAATCCAGCGGATAAGATATTAAATGGAGAAATTCCTTTTGTATCCAGTGTAAGTTTTCCATTTGTGTCTACAATAATGAATAATAGGACGAGGCCAAGAATAATAACATACACACCTAGTAATATTCCTAATATAATGGTTGGGTTATCGAACTGAAGAATTGCCCCCAATAGAGCACCCATTATTCCACTCACGACCCCAGTGGCTGACCCTGTCAAAATGGCAAGGATTCCTATCGGCTGACCAGCGATAAAACCAAGGATAAAGCCTATTAACATACCCAATCCAACAGGGAAAAATAATTCGCCTGAAAGTATACCGCTAATATAGCCAGCTAAAAGTCCACTCATCATGGTTAGTACCATTACGACTACCAGTCCAGATAAGTGAGCTAGTTTATTATTGTTCCGATGTAAAAGGAAAATAGAAGACCCTGTCATTAAACTCATAATCACGATTGTGAATATCGATAACATATACATTAAAAAAACTCCCTAAAGTTTATAAACAACATATGTACATTATAAATGCAATGTATTGTATTTTTAGAGACTTTTATGAACGTTTAATGAAACTTAGAGAAAAATAAAAAAGACGTCAAGTAACGTCCGGTTAATTAGGGGATTATTCTTTCTTTTCATGATCTAATGTATTTTTATAGATTCTTTTTAAGGCTTCATTTTGCATTTTCATAAGTTCCAGTAAGTATTGCTTTTCTTCCTCTTCCTGTTCTACCTCATTCTTTTCTTCGTTTTTCAAGGATATCACCTCATTTACATAATTGTAACCTAAATAGTGGTTAAGAATAAAGATATGGAGAAATGCAAATCAGAATAATTTTCCATAATAATATTTGACATTTTTGTATCTGAAATATATAATTTTGAAAAATAGTATTGAAACTGTGATGAGGATTAGTAAAATGTAAATGGTCTTACAAAGAGAGGAAACCATTGGTGGAAGGTTTCTTAAGACAAACATTTGAACCTGCCTCGGAGTTCTGTATCGGATCATTTTGTTGAAGATACATGCGGATAAAATCCGTTATCATGTCGAGAGTATAAAGCATTTGCTTTATGAATTTAGGGTGGTATCGCCAGGTCTTGGTCCCTTTTTGGGGCCAAGGCCTTTTTATATTCAAAAAAATAATGAGGTGTCAAAATGGCTAAGGAATTTGTAAAAGATGTTACCAGCATGGATGAGGATTTCGCCCAATGGTATACCGATGTAGTAACAAAAGCAGACTTAATTGATTATTCAAGTGTACGTGGATCGATGATTATTCGACCTTATGGGTATGCCCTTTGGGATAATATAAAAAATGAATTAGACCGCCGAATCAAAGAAACAGGGCATGAAAATGTCTATATGCCTTTGTTTATTCCAGAAAGCTTATTGCAAAAAGAAAAGGACCATGTTGAAGGCTTTGCACCAGAAGTAGCATGGGTTACACATGGTGGTTCTGAGGAACTGGCAGAACGATTAGTTGTTCGCCCAACATCTGAAGTTCTTTTTTGTGAGCACTATAGCCATATCATCCATTCTTACAGGGACTTACCAAAACTCTACAACCAATGGGCAAACGTGGTCCGCTGGGAAAAAACAACCCGTCCTTTCTTACGGACATTAGAGTTTTTATGGCAGGAAGGTCATACAGCACATGCAACGGATGAAGAGGCAATGGAAGAAACCATCAAAATGCTGAATGTATATGCAGCGATTTGTGAAGAGATTCTTGCAATTCCAGTAGTAAAAGGGCAGAAGACGGAAAAAGAAAAATTTGCAGGTGCGAAAGCTACTTTTACAATTGAAAGCTTAATGCATGATGGAAAAGCACTACAGTCAGGAACTTCCCACCACTTTGGTACAGGGTTTGCGGAAGCATTCAATATCCAATATACAGATAAAGAAGGAAAGCTTCAGTATGTTCACCAAACATCATGGGGCTTTACAACAAGAATCATTGGAGCCTTAATTATGGTCCATGGTGATGATCGTGGTCTAGTGATTCCTCCAAAAGCGGCGCCAACTCAGGTTATGATTGTGCCAATTGCACAGCATAAAGAAGGAGTTCTTGATTTTGCTTATGAGTTGAAGAAGTCCCTTTCAAATGTTGCTCGAGTGGATATAGATGCAAGCGATAAAAAGCCAGGCTGGAAATTCAATGAGTACGAAATGAAGGGTATCCCAGTTCGTTTGGAAGTTGGACCAAAAGATATTGAAAACAAGCAGGTTGTGTTAGTGAGAAGGGATACATTGGAAAAAGTATTCGTTCCATTGGCTGAACTTGAAACAAAGCTTGCAGAATTACTCGATGATATTCAATCAAATTTATATAATAAAGCATTGAACCACCGTGAAGAAAGAACATCCGTGGCTGTGACGCTTCCTGAATTAAAGGAAAAGCTTGAAGCGAAACCAGGCTTTATTAAAGCAATGTGGTGCGGTGAACTCGCGTGTGAGGAGAAAATCAAAGAAGATACAACAGCAACATCAAGATGTATCCCATTTGAACAAGAACAAGTTTCAAATACATGTGTATGTTGCGGTAAAGAAGCTGACAAAATGGTTTACTGGGCAAAAGCATACTAATATGATTTTTAGACTCTTCCTTATTGGAGGGGTCTTTTATTAATAGACCCTCATGAAGCCCGAAATCAAAAGAAAATTGAAATAGTGGTAACCAAGAAAGGCTCTTGATGCCCGAAATCAAAAGAAAACTGAAATAGTGGTAAACAAGAAACGTTCATGAATCCCAAAGTCGAAAAAGAAATGTGATAATGGACTTCAAGAAGATCCAAAGTTTCGAAAGGGGGAAACAAATTGAAACCTATATTAAGAGAATTTCCAGAGGAGTTTACTACCGAGAGATTATTGATCCGTAAACCCTTACCAGGTGATGGCAAAGCGGTATACGAAGCCACACAAGCATCACTTAATGAACTAAAACCGTGGATGCCATGGGCTCATATGGATCAAACAGAGCAAGATGTAGAAGCCAATATACGTGATAGTATTGCAAAGTTTATTACCCGTGAGGATTTAAGATTACATCTTTTAGATAAAGTAACTGGTGAATTTATTGGTTCATCAGGGCTGCATAGAATAAATTGGGCTGTGCCTAAGTTTGAGATAGGCTATTGGATTGACACACGGCATTCGGGAAAAGGATATATCACGGAATCGACGGAAGCAATCACTAATTTCGCTTTTAATGAACTTCAAGCAAAGCGAGTTGAAATCCGCTGTGATTCTACTAATATAAGAAGCAGAGCCATCCCAGAGAAATTAGGATTTACATTAGAGGGAATATTAAAAAATGATAGTCTATCAGTTGAAAGCAGGGAACTCAGAGATACCTGCATTTTTGCAAAAACAATATAATTAAAGAGTGCTACCAAATAGAAAGAGGTTTCTCACCTGTTGTGTTAGTGGGGCCTCTTTTTGTTCGTAAATAAGAGTAATAAATGAAAATACATTTGCAATTTAATACTTATTTTTATCCATTATAGTATAATTATGGAAGTTGGTAAAATTTTGAAAGGGGATATATCATGACGACAATTAGTTTAATGAAAAAGGCTGCAGGAGTTATTTTAGAAAAGAAGAAACTTACTGATGTGGTTGCAAGAGTTGGGTTAATCTTGGATATTTCAGGGTCAATGCGCTCACTGTACAAAAATGGGACTGTTCAAAAAGTTGTGGAGCGAATTTTAGCTGTTGCCAGTCAGTTTGATGATGATGGAACACTTGATGTTTGGGTGTACGACAATGAATTTTCTCGATTGAAGTCAGTAACTGAGAGAGAATTTGTTAATTATGTAGATGAGTATATTTTACGTAATGATTTAATCCATAAATTTGGTAGGAATGATGAACCTCCAGTAATGGAGGATGTTATTAATAAATATACGGTTGAACAACCTGAGAAGGTTCCAACATTTATCGTGTTTATCAATGATGGCGGTTGTAATAGAACGATTAAAAAGCCAATAGTTGAATCCTCCAATAAACCAATTTTTTGGCAGTTTGTGGGTATTGGTGATTCTAACTTTGAAGTACTTGAAAAACTGGATATCATGGAAGGTCGTTTCATAGATAATGCAAATTTCTTTCACATTAAGGATATTGAAAAAATATCCGATGAAGAATTGTATAATAATCTGCTAAATGAGTTTCCTCAATGGCTGGTAGAAGCAAAATCCAAGGGGATTTTATAATATTAAGATGGTACTTTAGGTCTAGTACAAAGTATTCAAATATAATAGAATGTGATTTAAATCACTTACTCCTTGTGTGGTATCTCATATAATCACTATATAAATAGTAATAACTACATAAGGAGTGTTCGTTTTGTTAAATCAAAAAACAATCGAAATAATTAAATCAACCGTACCTGTTTTAGAAAAACACGGAGAAGCCATTACAACACGTTTTTATCAAATGATGTTTGGGAATCATCCTGAACTTTTAAACATCTTTAACCATGCAAACCAAAAACAAGGAAGACAACAAAGGGCGCTTGCGGGGACAGTGTATGCTGCGGCACAATATATTGATAACCTTGAAGCAATCCTTCCTGTTGTTAAACAAATTGCCCATAAACATAGAAGTCTTGGAATTAAACCGGAGCATTATCCAATTGTCGGCAAACACCTTTTATTAGCGATTAAGGATGTACTCGGTGATGCAGCTACAGATGAGATCATCAATGCCTGGGGAGAGGCTTACGGGGTAATTGCAGATGCCTTTATCAGTGTTGAGGCAGAAATGTATGAAGAAGCCGAAAAACAACAAGGTGGATGGGAAGGTTTCCGTAGTTTTATTGTAGACCGTAAAGTAAAAGAAAGTAATGTTATTACATCCTTCTATTTAAAACCAGTGGATAACAAGGAAATTGCTCAATTTCTACCAGGTCAATATATTAGCCTAAAACTTGAAATCGATGGGGAGGAGTTTACCCATATCCGTCAATATAGCTTGTCTGATGCCCCTGGCAAAGATTATTATCGCATCAGCGTAAAACGTGAAGCCGGAACAGCCAACCCTGATGGAATGGTATCAAATTACCTGCATGACGGTGTAACAGAAGGAGAAATCCTAAATGTAAGTGCTCCAGCGGGAGACTTTTTCCTAGATATTGAAAAAAATACACCTGTAGTGTTATTAAGCGGTGGCGTAGGATTAACACCAATGTTAAGTATGTTGAAAACAGTAGTTGAAGTGCAGCCAGAAAGGAAGGTAACTTTCATACATGCGGCGGCAAATGGAAATGTTCATGCACTTAGAGATGAAGTAGAAGCCCTTGCTTCGAAGGACAATGTGACCTCATTCTTCTTTTATGATTCACCAACGGAAGAGGATCGTAAAAACAATACCTTCGATGTTGAAGGCTATGTGACACAAGAGTGGCTTGTAAACAACACATCAAGTTTAGATGCAGACTTCTATTTCTGTGGCCCTCTGCCATTTATGAAATCTATTAATACTTCTTTAAAGAATTTAGGGGTAAATGATGAAAGAATTCACTTTGAATTTTTTGGACCAAAAGATAGTTTAGAAGAAAGTGCCAAGAAAGAACCGGTTTCCGTTTAGGAAATCGGTTTTTTTATGGGTTGAAAGTTTGATTCAGACATTAATTGTGATTAAATAAAAGGTAGAAATAGCCAGAAAGGATGAAGCTTTTTGAATAAGAATGTCATAAGGTCCATAACAATGGTATCAGTATTTTTTTGCCTCCTCTGGCTGGTAGGACTTGGGTGGGCTGTAGCTGAATATTACGCAGGTAAGCCCGATAAAATCCCAGAGAAAACCGTTATTGAAAAGAAAGCAGAGAAAAAAGATGGAATGCATATTGTTGCCTTAGGTGATTCCTTAACAAGAGGAACAGGCGATGAAACCGGAAAAGGCTATATTGGTGTCCTTATGGACGAAATAAAGGAAAAATCAAAACAGGAAGTGCGGCTAACAAATTTAGGTATTAGCGGACAAAGGTCTGACCAGCTAAAGCAGCAAATTCAGCAAACGGAAGTTAAACGGCAAATTCAATCAGCAGATATGGTTTTAGTCACAATGGGCGGCAATGATTTGTTCAGGGGTGGACAAGGGTTATTTGAAATTAATACAGAAGACATTACTGAAATTGAGAAGAAATTCCTTGAGAACATGAATTTTATTTTCCAGCAGATTCGGGCAAGTAATCCAAATGCAAATGTTTTCTTCATTGGCCTATATAACCCATTTATTGACTTAGAAGAGGGTAAAGAGATGTCAAAAGTAGTTCGTCATTGGAATTATCAGAGTGCGGAATTAAGTGCTACTTTCCCAAAGATTGTATTTGTACCAACATTTGATCTTTTTGAGCTAAAGGTCAATGATTATCTATATACTGACAAGTTTCACCCAAATACAAAAGGGTACCGTTTAATAGCTGAACGAGTAGCTTCATTGCTTACTTGGTAAGGAGACCGGCGAAGATGGAGAAAATAACTTTATCTGTACATAATTTGAAAAAAACAATCGGCAAAAAAGAAATCATTAAAGGGATTAGTTTTGATTTAAAAGAAGGCGAGGTATTTGGATTCTTAGGTCCAAATGGTGCCGGTAAAACGACGACTATCCGGATGTTAGTAGGATTAATCAAACCTACTTCAGGAAGCATTCAGATTGGCGGCTATAACATTGAAGAAAACTTCGAGGAAGCAATGAAACATCTCGGCTGTATTGTTGAAAATCCTGAATTATATCCGTATTTATCTGGTTATGATAATCTGCTGCATTTTGCGAATATGCTTGAAGGGATTGGCAAAGAGCGAATCGGTGAAGTGACGGAGCTTGTGGGACTAAAAGATCGAATTCACGATAGAGTAAAAACCTATTCACTTGGAATGAGACAAAGACTGGGGATTGCCCAGGCGCTATTAGGAAGACCCAAGGTATTAATTCTTGATGAACCAACGAATGGGTTAGATCCTGCTGGAATTAGAGAAATGAGGGAGTTTATTCGGTTCCTTGCTGAAGATGAAGGACTGAGTGTTCTTGTATCTAGCCATCTATTAAGTGAAATTCAATTACTTTGCGACCGAGTGGCGATTATTTCTAGAGGAACCGTGATTAAAACGGATTCTGTTCATAACTTGTTATCAAATAGAGAACGAGTTGTATGGCGTTTCCATCCAATAGAGGAGGGTAAGCAGGTTTTACGTTCCTTCACAACCATTGAAGAAAGAGAAGATGGGTCCATTTCGACGGAATATGATGAGATTAAAACAGCGCAGTGGAATAAAATGCTTGTGGAAGCAGGTATTTCTGTGACTGAAATGAATCGTAAAATGCCTGTATTGGAAGATTTGTTCCTCGAGTTAACCGGGGGTGATTCTATTGAATAAGCTGATTCATAATGAAATGATGAAGCTGATTGCCAAAAAGCGCCTAGTTATCATAGCCATTATTATTGGCATTCTGGTTGCAATGTTTACCTATGCCCAATATAAAGAGGTTGAAAGACAAAGGGAAAAGTTAGGAACCGACGATTGGCGGACGATGATACAACAAACCATTATTGACCAGCAAAACCGAATTAGCAGTGCCCGTATTTCGGATGAATGGAAAAAACAACTGCAAATTGCCTTGCAGCAAAATCAATATTATTTAGATCATGACATAAACCCCTCAGAACCTGGTGCTCCGACGTTTATGAGAATATTTTTGGAGAATTCAATTGAACTATTTATCCCATTAATGGTGATGGTTATTGCCAGTGATATTGTATCCTCTGAGCATAGTCAAGGCTCGATTAAGTTACTATTAACTCGGCCAGTTAAAAGATGGAAAGTCCTTCTGAGTAAATATATCAGTTTAACTTTTGCCATCTCTTTAATTGTAGCTATAGCCGGAATTCTCTCTTATGGTATTTCAGGATTGGTGTTTGGTTATCAAGGGTGGGGAGCACCAGTATTGACTGGTTTTAGTGTGAGTGATACAGGTTTAAATACCGCAAGTGTGAAGTTGATCAATCAATGGCAGTTTCTATTAATGGATTTTGGACTTGTATGGTTTGTGGCGATTGTCGTTGGGACTCTTTCCTTCATGCTTTCTGTTTTAATTCGCAGTACGGCTGCTGGCATGGGTGTTATGCTCGCTGCCCTAATTTCAGGTGCAATTCTTAGCAATATGGTTTCGTCGTGGGAGTCAGCTAAGTATTTCTTTATGGTGAATTTAAAGCTAACAAACTATATGAATGGTAACCCGCCGCCAATTGAAGGGATGACATTGTCATTTTCAATGTTGGTTCTACTTGTGTGGTGGGCGATTGGATTATTTGTTTCATTCTTTGTATTTACCAAAAAGGATGTATATTAAATCGATTAAAAGAGCTATTCCTGCAAATAGGAATAACTCTTTTTATTTTGGCTGTGTCAAAGGTAACTG